>NZ_CP021994.1:0-169719 GCF_002205495.2 Cryobacterium sp. LW097
GGGGCCCGATGATCGCCGGGTTTTCACGCCCACGTGTGAACGGTCGACGGCTTGTGGAAGGCAACCGATGGGCACCTTCCTGAGCACGTTTCTCGTAGATTCCGCGGAACTTCCGGAGCTACCCGATCGTGTTCGTTCGGCCGGGCCGGTGCCGCTTTCGTCGCCATCGCCTGTCGGCGATCTTGCCGCAGACAGCATCGTAGCGACCAAGTTCATGGCCTCGCTGCTGCACTTTGTCCGCACGGGAGCGCGGGACCCGAAGGACCCCACTTCGTGCATGGTGAAAACGCTGCTGCGGCCCCTGACCGGCTCACCCGGGTCTGCACCGGTTTCCCCGATCAGTGGAGACGGAGCCACACGCTCCATGGACTGTCGGCGGTCTGTTAGCGTAACCATTGTACCGCTGTGTTCACCATGCTTGAGGGAAAGTCATCTTGGCAATCATCAACGAGCCCTATCCGGGCCGGACGACTTTTCTCCGCCTCCGACCCTCGCCATTCTCGCTGCCGGCGGGGCGCTGGCCCTCAGCGGCTGCAGCGGGGGTCGCGGCGCAGATTCCGAGACCACCGACGCACGACTGCTCGACTATTCCGGAATCGCAGCAATGAACGTCGACATGGGTGAATCCATGAGTGGTTTGCGCTTCGGCAGATCAGTCCACCTGACGGTCACACTCGAACCCGGCTACGTCATCGACGACGCGAATGCCCTGGTGGACTGGCTGATTCGAACCGGCTGGTCGGTCAACCACGACAAAATCAACGGCGGCGTCATGATGACCATTCGGGACGCGGAAGGCGTGCCCGTCGCCAGGGACTACTGGCGGACCGCCATGAACCGGTTCGGGCTGCCTGATTCGGCGACGTCCGAGTTCAAAAAGGCCAACTACGAAAAAAGCGGAATCGTCGGTGCACGCGCACAAGAGCTTGAAAAGCTGATCGGTCCCTGGCCGGCGGATATCCCCGAGTTCACCGACGTCCTGATCGTCACGGGGTGAGTTGATGAGAGCACCGAGAATGCAAAAGCATTTCCGCCCAGTGGCACTCGCCACTCTGGCCGTTGTTGGCGCACTGCTCCTAAGCGGCTGCAGCGGAGGTCGCGGCGCCGACGCCGAAACCACCCAGACACGCCTGCTCACCTACCCCGGCATCGCCGCCTCGCGGGTCGTCGTAGGGGACTCGATGAGCGGCTTCACCGTGAGCCGATACGTTTCCCTCTCGGTCACGCTCAAGCCTGGCTTCGTGGTCGGTGACGCCGACGCGCTCGCTGACTGGCTGTTCCGAACCGCTTGGTCGGTCAACGACAAGAAACTCGACGGGGCACTGGTCAGCGTCAGGCGGCGAATGGCGATCCGGTCGCGTGGGACTACTGGCCCCGCTGCCCTGGAACAATTCGGGGCTACCCAGTCGGACGACCCGGCGGCCAGCCGGTCCGATTACGAGGTGACCGGGATCGTCGACGCCACCGCGGGAGGAACTCGAGAGTGTGATCGGGCCCTGGCCGGCGGACATCCCCGAGCCACCGACGACCTGATCGTGACGGGCTGAGACGATGAGTGCACCGAAAATGCAAAGGCGCTCCGGCTACGGAACGCTATTTAGGCCTATGAACGTGGCAGCAGGAAAAGAGACGACGAATCCGTCGTCCGCCTGCTCAGGAGCCCTGGCTACCAGGCGCCACTGTAGTCGCCCCATCCAACGGTCCCCGGCCAGCTAGCCAGGCCATGACTAATTGCCGCTCACGGGAAGTGCCGATCCGGTCGGGCCGCGGTGGCGAGCAACACTCACGGTTGCTAACGTTCGTGGACGGATCTCAGTATCGCCACCGCCTTGGGCTTGGTTTTCACCTCCCTGCCTGCGCTGTCGTATGGCGCAGCAAAGAATCATCAAAGCACTCGTACCGCAACCCCCTCGACGCTTCATCCGTTTGACCGTCTCCGCCGCGCCCATCGCCTTATGGGCGCGACGGTCCCCCGTGCCCGGTCAAGGTTCCTCCTACGGACTCATTCTTGAATCGTCTGACCTTGTCCAACACCGAGCACAGCGTCGAGGATCTTCGCCGTCACGGGGTCGACCAGGTCGGCCGTGACAACGTAGCTGGTTTCGAGTGGTCTGCTCGTTCGCATGGCCGAGCAGTCGAGATGCTCTCGTGATACCGGCGGCCCGCTCGATGAGCGTTGCAGCGGTGCGTCGGTAGATATACGTGGTGTACTCCTCGACATCGACTCCCAGTTTGACTAGGGTTTACGCGCTCGTCGGCAATGAACGAACAGAGCAAACGCTCGTAATTGCTGACGCTCAGTGTACGGCCGGACTAGGTGGCGAACAGTGACGCCTCGGGGTCAGGTTCGGCGAGGGCCAGTCGGCGGCGAACGGCCGCTGCGGCCATCGATGGGGAGCGATGCTGCGCCGTTTCGGGAGCGCTTCGGAGAGTCTTTGCGATGGATCCCTTCCGCCTTCGTGCTGACAATGGTTCCGTTGACGATGAGGGTCGGAGGCAGGGTCGTCATGTACACGTCGCAGCGACGCAGGCCGAGGCATTCTCCGATCCTTATCGAGGTGCCCAACATGATTTCCATGCCGTCGATCAAGATCCGGTAGTTGGGCCGCGGACCATCCTCCCGCGTGATTCTCCACTGCTGCATGAGTTGCGGATGCTGGCGATTTGCACCGTGGTGAGTGTCGACTCCTTCTTCAGCGTTGTCGGCAAGCGCTGAACGTCGCGCACAGGATTAGCACCCATCGCGTGGTCGCGCACGGCGTAGCCACAGATGAGACTCAACACCGCGCGCGCGTGACGTGCCTTCGAGATCGATTCCTCCTCCAGAATTTCTTGGACAATGCGGTCGCAGCGCCCGACGGTGAGTCGGTCAAGCTGGACTCCCCCGCACCGCGGCAGGATAACCAGTCGCGCTGTCGTCTCATACGATTCATAGGTCGAGTCGGAATTTGTCAAGGTGAATGAGGCCAGCGTGAGTTTAGGCGGCTAGTTTCGGTTCGGCCTCCGCGACTGCGAGTTCGGCGGGTTGGTTGATCCAGGCTGGTCCGGGCAGGGCGAGGATCTTTGGTGTGGCGCTGTTGCTGAAGCGTTCTGGGTTTGCGCGCGGGCTTTGGCTAGGACCTTGGCGCGTTCGATGGTGCGGCCCGCGGCAAGTCCGTAGTGAACGTCGGCGGGAGTGTTCAAGCCGATGCCGGTGTGGTGGTGGGTGTGGTTGTAGTCCTCGACGAAACGGCTCATGAACAGGCGTGCTTCGCCGAGGGTGCCAAAGCGTTCCGGGAACACCGACGCGAACTTCAACGTCTTGAACCACGCCTCGGAGTACGGGTTGTCGTTGCTGACCCGAGGCCGCGAATGCGACTTCGTGACCTCCAGATCGGAGAGCAAAGCGGCCACGGTCTTCGATGTCATCGACGTGCCCCGGTCCGCGTGAACGACGTGCAGAACGCCGTGGATACCGAAGGTCTCCTTCATCATCTCCAGCGCAAGCTCACCTGATTCTGAGGCGTGAACGTAGGCGCCGACGATGTAGCGGGAGTAAATATCGATCATCACGTAGCAGTCGAAGTAGCGGCCCTTGACGGGCCAGGCGGCGGCGTCCCTTGACGAGCTTGTTCGCGGCCAACACCCGGTAAATCGTGGAGATCGACGCCAATACACGCCCTGATCCAGCAGTCGGGCATAGATCTGGATCGGCGCCAGATCGACCAACTCGGGCGACGTGACCAACGTCAAGATCTGGGCCCGCTCAGTCGCGCTGAGCTTGTTCACCGGCACCACGACTACGCGTCGAGTCGGGGTTTGCACGAGTGTTCGTGTCGCGGTCGCCCGGGAAACTCCGGTCAGGCGCGCTGCGGTGCGGGTCGGAATGGTCGCGGCGGTGAGGTCGCGGTAGACGGCCATCAGGATTTCGCGTGCGGGGGTTCGTCCCGCGAGCTCTTGGACAACTGCTCCAAGAGCTCGTGTGCTTTTCCCATGATCGTCAGCGCCACTTCCGTGGTCGCTAACCGCTGCTCAGCCTGCGACAGCTGCCGGCGCAGCTTGGCGATCTCGGCTTGCTCTGCGCTCACCGGCCGATCTTCTCGCCGGGCTGTTTGCCTCGAGGACTCCCGCGTCGCGCAGCTTTCGCCACTCGGTGATCTGCGAGGAATAGATGCCCTGCTCCCGCAAATACGCGCTGCCCTCGTTGCGGGTGATGGCGTCGCCATACGCGGCCAAATGCTCAAGCTTCTGCGCCGGCGTGTACGACCGGCGGGGCGTGGGACCACCGGACCTGGGGCCGGGACTGCTGTTACTCATGGAACTATCGTCGCGCACGACGATCACGATGGGCTGGACATGATCGGGGACTTCCTGGTTCTCGCCCTACATCAAACGGCGAACTTGCTCTGAGCTGCTGGCCTCACCTAACCCTGACACGTAGGGGTGCCGCTCCGGTCGCGAGCTGGTAGACGTACTGCTGCGGGCGCATGACCCTTTGGCCGTCGCCTTCCTTGGTCCAGAATCGGCCGTAGCCGTCATCGGCTATTGCGCCGGTCCAGATCCAGCAGTCATCGGTGGCGGGGCATTTGACGACGTGGGACCAGAACCGTTCGGGCTCTGTAGCTTTCAGTTCTCCCCGTCATGGCCTGGGTCTAAGCCGTCTCTTTCACTTCATCGAACCAACACACGACGCCATTCGCAGCTTGGGCCTTGCCGACCAGGTCGGCCGTCTCCGAGGCGGAGGCCGCCGCAATTTTGAGAAGAAGCGTTACCTGCTCGCTGGCACCGGCGACCGTAGCGGGAACACCGTAGAGACTGTGTCCGTCTGTGCCATTGCAATGGGTGCCCTCGACTGTATCCCTGTGCCAGGTCGCCAAGTGTGTGTAAACCTGAGCAAGCGACTGCTGTGCGACTTGAAGGACTCCCAGCAGCTCGTACGAATCAGAGGGGCGCGGCACGGTTCGCGTGGCATGTGCAAGCGACCGGGCGACCTCGGCCAGCTCATCCGCAATCTCGATCTGTGAGCCGTCTTCGTTAGCTGACATTGAGTCTCCTGGTCGATAGTTCTAATGGGTGATCTGGTGCACGCGCTGATATGAGACGCCAAGCACTTCGCCGATATCGCGGATCGTGTAGCCGTCCGTCTCTTGGCGGCGCGCGACAGCGCGCCGGAGCCGCCCGCGGAACAGTATTTATCCGGACACAGAGGTATCCGTTCCTCGGGCTAGGCGCTCTGTCTGAGCGTGATACTTGGCATGGCGCTCCGCTGTTTCAATGATGATCGACCAAGGCGAGCCGTCACGCCTCGATAACATCGCCGCGTTTTGCCAGACGTATAGCCACAGGCCGCACATGGCCTCGTCGACCGCGGCCGGGGACTTCAGGTAGTGATTGCAGATCGCAAACGTCGGAACACTCAACTGATCGTAAATCAGGCCGAACGCAGCCTGACTGCCCGAAGCCATACTCAGCATCAGCTTCTGTTGATCGGATACCCCGGTCAATGGCGTCACCACACTATTCCGCTTCGAACGCCCACATTGCACATCACTGCGCTACACAGAGAACCTCCGCTGCTGGAATGCGTCGGCTCACGGCAGCCGAGAAGCAAAAGGTTGTGACCGGTCGATCTACACCCGACGCCGGTTGAGGTGCCAGGCCCGTAGCACGCGCCGCCGGCCCGTTCCGGCCCCACTCTTGCCGTAAAACCACGCCCTTTAGAGGGACGTGACCCGACTGCAGCTGAATTACCGTCGACATGAACGCTGCAGTATTTCCTCCTGCTGGATACAAAACCGAATTCCCCCAGTTTCCCCTGACGCTGCCGGTATTTACCGACGGTGCACCGATGCGTGCACTGCCCTGCACACAACTCACCGTACTCCTGGGCCCATTGAGAGCCCTTCCGATCGAGACTGACGTCAACATCAACGGCGATCAGCTCGTCGATGTCGACCAGAGCAACAACTGGCATCTCGATTCAGGTATCCCGGCCGACGAACAGACTGGCGAGGCCACCTATGCCAGCGACGACCTCGACCGCAACCATCTCGTCCGTCGCCAGGACCCGGTCTGGGGCGGCGCCGCAAACAACCAGGCAAGCTAGGGCCGACACCTTCGCCTACACGAAAGCCGCCCCGCAATCCGGTCATTCAACCAGTCGAAATCGGCGGCAATCCCCCGCCACTTGAACCCTCCCGGAGGCTCCAGAGGCCCACCATGAATATCGCCAGCCTCACCGGACTCGACCTGGCCGATCTGTCCAATCTGTCCGAAGCGGACGCCTGGGAGCAAGTTGCGAACGCTCAATACTCAAAACGAGGCGGCAAGCTAGGCGCGCCGTGACCGTCGAGAACTGCGCACCGCTGATGGAGCGCAGCCAGGATTTGACAGAGCGTCGCGTCAGGGTGTCAGCTATGGGCAAGCGCGGGTTTGAGTAAGAAGACACTCGCGTGCAGGAGCGCTCATGAAGCTACACAGCCACGTCGTCCTAAGCCACGTCGCCCAATGACCATCATTGCCACTCCGCGCCAGGTTTTTGACCTGGTCGACTCTTTGCTTTCGGACACGTGGCCCGTTCTTGACCAGGACGCCGTTGCTCTCCTCGAGAGGCACTCCTGCGACGTGCTCCTCGCGCATCGGAACCGGGAGCGCGCGGTTCGGGTAGGGCGTTGGCACTGCCCCGAGCTGGACGTGTGGGGTGCGTGGACGGCATGTCCCCCGCACGGGATCGGGCTCAGCGTTTACCTCCTAGATACCACCGCAACGGGCCCAACTATCTCGCCAGGCTACGGCGCCCTCATCAACGAGTTCACCACTCGGCTGGGAGCACCGGAGATCATCGACCGCAATCCCCGCAGCCCGCACACGATGTGGAGTCGAAACCACCTCGCCGTAAGCGTGGACTCATACGCCCAAGAACAACAGTGCCCCCAAATCAAACTATCCATCCAACCAGTTGCAACAGCCCTCCCCCACGAAGTCAACAACGCACCCCACCACCTCGATAACCACCACAGCCACGGCAATTGAAGGCTCGGGATGGATTCGACCCCAGCCAGTGGACATCTACCGGGGTGCCTATTTCCGTGGAAGCCGCTCAGGCCCGGGTACGCCGCCGTTAGCTCTCTTTTACATTGGGGCTGCGGCATCAGCTTTCATCTGGGTGCCCTAGATAGAAGATTCTCTGCAGGCTGGAGTCGTCGGCCGTGGGCTGGCGGCTACAGCTCGGTAGGGTATCGGCCTGCCAGCCGGACAAGCCCAGTGTCCTGTGGGATGTGCACCTCGACGTAGATAACGAAGTCGCAGCCCGACGCATTACTCTCAGTCCATGCCACGACCCGCTCCGGCGTCGCCTTCAAGTCCGCGACAAGAACGTTGCCGACCGACGTGCCGGCCGCAAGGCAAGCAACCCTGGACTTTTAGTTCAGGCGAGGGCGCTCAAGCGAACCTTTCAATCGTTCCATCTATAACGAGAGCCCGTGATGCACGACACCATCAGCGATGTCATGCAGCTTCGAACTGCTGGCGCGCGCGTAGGTGCGGAGCAAGGAGAAGGCTGCATCAATGGACACCCCGTGGCGCTGCGCCAAAACACCTTTAGCTTGCTCGATGAGTATCCTGCTCTTCAGCGCTTGCTGTAATTGACCGTTCACCGTGCCTTGATTGCGGATGGTTTGCTGCTGGACGAGGCTGATCGTCGCCACTTGAGCCAAGGCCAACGCCAACGCTGCGTCCTGGTCGCTGAACGGTTCGCGGGCGGAACTAAAGAGGTCAAGGCTCCCGAAAGTGTGACCGCGCAGGCGCAAGGGGAAAACATGCGCGGCATCGAATCCCTGCGACAGGGCAATCGCAACAAACTGAGGCCACCGTCCGGATTCTTCGGAGAGATCAGAAACCTCTACAGGTTCCCCGGAAGCGAAGCAGTCCAGACATGGGCCTTGATTGTAACCAAGCTGAGCCTCTTCGACCTCGCTCGTACGCTCGTTCGAAGACGCCACAACGTGAAGAACACCACCGCTATCGGCTAAGAGAATTCCGGCGTCTGTCGCCGGCGTGAATTCGGTGCTGGCCTGGACGAGGATGTCCATGGTGTCGACGACGTCGCGGCCCGCACATACTGAGTCAGCGAGGAGCACAAAAACGTCTGCAAGATCAACTTCGCGTTGTGAAGACGCCATGCATCCAGAGAGTATAGTGCGATCACGCCGGCCGTAAAGGGGTTGCGCTCCACAGCCAAAGGCCCTATGTGGATCATCGAACTGTGCTGCTGGTTCAGACTGGCTCATCGAGCTGAGCAGTCCCGTTCGTCAGCCCAGCGATCCACGACTGAACAGCCGCAGTCCCCACCAGCACGCCCCTGTCCTCACCGAGCCCGTTCACGGGCAACCCGTTGAGGGTCCTATCTGACCGGTATCAGAACTCAATCGCTAGACGATCGTGCAACAGCCTTGAGCGATCCAAGAGACGTCGACGGTCCGTGATCTGCAGCGATCATCCCTATCGACGTCACTTCTTTCGGCGTACTTCCCGCGCCTCACCGTTAGAATCCGGTCTTCGGGCTTGCCGGATGTACAGGTCAGGTCTAGCTAACCACTACGTTCACGGATGCTGCCGAAGACCACGGATGCAACTGCACTGACACGGTCCCGCCCAAGAAGCGGTACGAGAAATGGTCACCTGCCAGTCGATTAACGGTCGTGTTCTGCTAGTCACTTTCGATGACGGCGCAGCACTCAGAGCCAGCGAAGGGGCCTTCACTTCAGGCGGTTCAGAGGACCAACGCTCTGTCACCTACGGGAATCGTTGGCTGGTTGTTGGATCGAACGAGTCCGATGTCACGGATCTTGCCGAGACGCTGGAATAAGGCCGTGACCAAGGAGTAAGTAGTAGGCGATGCCCCTCCCCGGCGGGGCATTCTCCGTCATGCCTGTCCGATAGGGGATCGTTCCGCGGCCACTGCCCCGTGCCTTACGCTGTGGGCCGGCGTGCGCTATTTCAACCCCGATGTTCTGCCGGTGGCAGGCTGAGCGCAGGACGAGCGGGCGCGGTTCTAACAGGACCGTCATGCCTTCCTGGTGATACTTCGCGCTTTCCTTGACCTCTCTTCGGGTGCCGTCCGAGACTAGGGTCGGGCCTTACAACCGAGTGGGGCAGAAAGCAGACACACCGTGACCGATGAGGCCCAAGAACAGTTCAAAAACTCTCCCAGTTGGGATAACCCTCAGGTGCATCAAGCGACCGGCGTTATCGTGGCGCAAACCAGCGCCTCCCCCAACGAGGCGCTAGGCCTCCTGATCGGGTATGCGGAATCGACGGATGCCTCTGTAGATCAAGTAGCGGCCGATATCCTCGCCTACAAGATCACGTTCACTTAAGCCCTCAACCGCCGATCTGCGGCCACCACAGGTAGGTGCTCTCTGCTTTCACCCCAGCGAGGAAGCCTCCGGGCAACTAAGGGCGCTATGCTCTCTCGAGCTCATCGGCCGCTGCCCGAAAAGCCTGAGCGAGGTTTCTGTGCTCGCCTTCCCCGGAAAGCTGAATCGTAAATTCTCTAGCCGAGTCGAACTCTCGGATCTCCTCACCCAACCAAATATTTCCTCCTCCCACGTCGAAACGCACCGAAGAACTCCCTGAGTTCCCATTCAGTGCGGAATTCCGGGTCACAACCACATCCAACTCCGCAAACCCAGGAAAACTGAACTGTGTTGTTCGGGGATAGTCATTACTCATGGAGAAAGCATGGCATCTTCAAACCATGCTCATAGGGCGGACCGCCTAACGGCCGCTCCGCCATGCCCCCGCGTGAGCAACGCCTGCACAGACCTACAGGTCGCCCTATCCGCCCGACAGACAATAGCCGTGCACAATCGTGACGAACGTCAGTCAGCGTTGCGGCTCATCGTCGCTCTCGCCGTCCTCGTCGTGTCGGGGTGGCTCATAATCGTCAGTGGTGCCTTGGGGTACTTCCTTGACGCCGGCTAGCCTCATCCACGAAGGCTCAGAGGAGTGACTGAAACGCCCGATAGGGGATGGGGCACCGGCCACGTTGACAGTGACGGGCGTGGCAGTATCAGGGCATGAGTGACGTGCCCCTTGCCCTTCCCGTTCTCTCCGGTGAGCGTGTCCGACTTCGCGAATGGCGCAAGTCCGACGTCGCTATCGTTCAAGAGGCGTCCCATGATCCCCTCATCCCGGTACTGACTACCGTCCCGGATACGGCAGGTGAACCCGAAGCGTTGGCTTTCATCGAGCGTCAGCACGACCGGCTTCGCGCGCGGGCCGGCTATGTCTTCGCAATCGCGGACCAAGACGACCGCGCGGTTGGGCACATCGGCCTCTTTTTCCGTGCTGGCGCGGGCGCACGTGCCAGCGTAGGTTATTGGATCGGGCCCTCCCAGCGTCGCCTGGGATACGCTGCGGATGCCCTCGCCACCCTGACGGCATGGGCGATTCAACTCGATGAATTCGATCGGGTGGAGCTGTACGTCGAGCCATGGAATGAAGGTTCCTGGCGAGCAGCGGAGCGTGCCGGATACGCACGTGAGGGTCTTCTGCGTGCATGGGAACGAGTAAATGGCCACCCTCGGGACATGTACATATACGCAAGGCTCACTGACCACGCCCGCAGTGCCGCTGATCTGTCGTCTCGATAGCCGATCAACTGGCGGACACTCCCGCAGCCCTCGCCCCGTTACGGACGTTCGCCTGGCGCTGCGCCACGGCGTCCGCCGCACGCACTTTGCGCGATTTGAACTCGCACTCGGACTCCCACGGGCGCTACCTTCTGACCACCGCCGACTTCTCAGTGACGTCTACAAGATCACTCGCGTTCCGTACCTGCTTGTCGCCTGCTCAGATCATCCCGGTCGTGTCGGTTCGCGTCTGTCGGCCTCCTCGTAGTGCTGGCGGCAGGTGGCGTGATTCCAGCACGTTTGAAGGCAGCAAGATATGGTGCGGTTGAGTCCCGGGCTCGGGAACGTAGAGCGTCCACGGTGCGCTGCAGTTCCACTTTCTTGTCGGTAGCTGGCTCGCTGACAGGCTGAATGATCGTGGTAAACATCAATCGCAGCCCTGTGAGATCCTGTTTCTCCATCGCGTCACGGGAGGCCCGATCATTGACCGCGCCCGTCACGTTGCGCCAGTCCATTTCGTAGCCGGCTTCCCGCGCCACCTGGGTCCACATAATGCGTTGGGTGCGCCCGTTGCCCTCGCGGAACGGGTGGAGGTAGTTCACTTGGTCATAGTGGTGGGCGAGTTTGTCGACGAATTTCTCTCGATCCAAGCCGCGCAAATAGTTATCGTCGGCGAGTTCTTGGAATGCGAACATGGCCCCCGTCTGCAGGCGGGATACCGGCATGAAGAATTCCGCGGTTGCGTCGCTGCCCTTCCGTATGTCGACCGTGCGCAGCTGGCCGGCCCAGTCGTAGACGTCCTGGAACAAGCGCTGATGAATCAACTGCAGGTGCCGCAGATCCGCCGTTACTTTCACCGGGCGCTCTACAAGCTCAACCGTGCGCGCAAGTCCGTAATCGGCCTCTGCCGCGTTGAGTACCGATTGAGAGGTAGCGCCGATGCGGTTTCGCAGCAGCCCTGTCGCGGGGTCTATATAAGGATCGGCGAAATCAGCCAACGTTGTGGCGAGTGCCGATACGAGCGATCAGCTCGTCAACATCGATCGACCCGCGCGCGTAATCGTCGGCATCTGCTCGAGTAGCTGCGGTGACCGTCAGCCCCTCCATGGCGGCACTGTGCACGGCATCCTCAACTGCGCGCTCACGTAGAGCATGTGCAACTGTTCTGCCGGTAGTCGACGTGCTCACGAGTACCTCCCTGGTAGCGCGTCAAGTCTACCAAATATGGCCGAGACCCGCTGATTTACTGGTAACCATCACCCTGATCGTCGTCTCGTACCTGTCACAGATCGTCGCCGCGATGACCGACGCCGGACTGACGGGACCTGCGGCGGATAGCGACTCGCCCATCGAAAGGAAGCCGACACCGGACGAATCGGATTCTCGCGCTCAATAGGGGACGTTGACGCACGCCAGCGTCGTAGGTGTGTGTGATGCTCGGCACAACTTGCATCGCCTCCATGGAAGGACTTGGCATGACAGCTCCGAACCTCTTTTTGATCTACGTCTCTGACGTGGAACGCGCAACGGTGTTCTACTCCGAACTTTTTAACATCGAGCCAGTGACGGTGACACCCCGATATGTCCCGTTTCAGGTAGCACCGGGCGTGTTGTTTGCGCTGTGGAGCGGTCGTGGCGAGACCGTGACGAGGCAGACACCGCGCAGTTCGGAATTGGGGCTGATGGTCTCGGTCGACGTTGACGACGTATTTGCGGAATGGAGCGCGAAGGGGGTGACAGTCATCGAGGAGCCCCACGACGACGTCTTCGGGCGGACTTTCGTGGTCACAGACCCGGACGGGAATCTGATACGCGTTTCCCCCGTTGACTGACCGGCTTAAAGGTCCGTTTGGGGATGCCGGTCGGTGGATTGCTGGCGCGTTGATACACGCGCGTAGCCGATCAGTTACGTCACGATGCTCCTGGGTGTCTCATAACTAACAGTTAGTGTCGCAATTTAAGCAGGAGGTTACGCGACGTAGTTATGAGACTCGCCGAGCCCCATAATTCCGCCAGTGTTGATGGGGCCTAAATGACGCTCGTGAGACGTCTCATATCCCTAGGGTTACGAGACAGTAAGACGACGAGCTCGTGCGCATGGCGCCCCGTCATCGGGCTTAATGTCGGGACAGTCAAACGAGTACCGTCACAATTTGGGAGTGTCGGAAGCGCCAGCCTCCGCGCGAGTACCCGTTGGAGGTCCGGCCCACGTGACTTTGAAGTCGTCTCAATGCGATCCTAGAAAATGATCCCCACGTGTGCGGCGATCCATCTGGCGCAGAGCCTGTCAGTGGCTCCGCCTACAGTGATGACATGAAGCTTCTCCTACTTTCCCGATTTCTCGGCGCTGTTCCAGATTTCCTCAGCACATTGAAATCAGACTCTCTCTCGGACATCCGTATCGCTTATATCAATGACGCAGCCAAGCCGCTCGGTGATGCTCCATTTGTTGAGCGGGAACGTCTTCAGCTTCAAAGTTTGGGATACACGCTCGTCCCGCTGACGATCGGAGACGGTACCGCTGCTGATTTTTCTGCCGCACTTGATACCGTCGATGCGGTCTATGTAGCCGGTGGTATGGCTGATTGTCTGATGGCCATTCTGCGCAGCACAGGCACTGACGAAGTCCTGATCGAGCGGGTCCGCGCAGGGCTGCCTTACATCGGAGCCAGCGCCGGCGCTATAATTACAGGGAAAAGCATTGATACAGCGATTGCACTCGACGGCCACACGGACGGAACGTCCTTGGATGATCTCAGCGGTCTCGGACTCGTGGATGCGGTGATTCTGCCTCATGCTGATGGTCAGCTGCCGCCGTACCCGCCGGAGGTAATCGCTGAGGTGGCTCGTCGGCTGGACGGAATGCTCGGACTGACGATGCTGCCGGATGACGCCGCCCTGCTTGTAGAAAACAAGGATGTGCGTATGGTTGCCTCTCCCGCCACTGCGTAGTCCTTTGTCCTATACAGCACCGTTTTCCTGCTGCTCACAGGGATGCTGGAGGGACAATGACCTTAATCAGCCCTGCCACAGTGAGCGTTCCCGTTGTAGGGCGAGAGTGCCCGGCAACGGGAACGGTAAAGAGCGGTTGTTCAGCGTCCGGTTCCGAGCTGTCGCTGGACAGTCCGATACACAGTCAAGCGAGCGACGTTGAACAGCTCGGCAATCTCTGCTGTCGAGTGAGTACCGGCGTTGTGCACCTCCACGAGAAGTTTCTGTTGAGTGTTCGACAGCTTCGGTTGTTTCCCACGGAGTCGCCCTTACGCTTTCGCGACTTGCATGCCTTCGCGCGTTCGGGCACGAATCAGATCGGATTCGAACTCGGCAACCATGGCGAGCACGTTAAACAGGAGTCGTCCGACAGGATCATTGGGGTCGTGGACGGATTTGCTGTGCAGTCTTCCGCTCACACCGCAAGCCTCCCACAGCGACGCACACGCCGGCACCGAGCCGAGCCGGACAGCCGCGGAGCCCTGTGGATCAAAACCACGCCCCGCCCAGCTGACGAGGAAAAAAGTGGATGGCCGTTGCATTGGCCGCGGCTGGGCGTCTCGAAACCCAAGCGTCTCGTATCCCATGGGACACGAGACGCAGGAAGTCGCCTGTTGACGTGACTAGAGCCACGTGACTTGTCGCGCATCTGGACCTGTCTCGCATCCGTAGGGTTACGAGACATTTCACGCCTCGTTTATTGCGCCTCGCGCATCGTCGTCTTAGGTACTCGGTTGCGCGAGTTTCCGTACTCGACTGCAGCCGCTCATCCCGTTCCTCCCGCCCTCTTCCACTCATGGCTAATTAGCAACTGCAACGCTCACTCCGTCCTTGTCACGGAAGGCAGATGTTCGACGGCGGAACGATAGCATGAGCCATCTATTCGATCGGGGGAGCACGATGCAAGACGGCTTCATGACTGACCCCACGCTGTTGGGTTCTCTAGACGGTCAGCAGTATCTCGTACTCCGACCCGCTAGCCACGTCGCCACGTTCTACGCGGCAGAGCAAGCGACGATGCGCAAATCACTTCCGAGTTCGATCACTCACCCGAATACGGGACACGTCACGCTGCGGGGGTTCTATGAGCCAAGCAGGGTGCACGAACTCAAGAGCACCCTGGAGGCATGGGCGAAGCGACAGGAACCGATTGAGGTGCGCGTCGATCGAGTCGACGGCTTCCCTACTCCGTTTCAGGTGCTCATCGCCCGGCTGCAACGGTCTGATTCCCTCATCGATGCCTACTCGAGCCTCACAACCAGGCTGGACGACGCCGACTTCTGCCGCATTGGCGAGCTCCCGCTCGAAGAATGGGTGTTCCACCTCTCACTCATCTACTGCAACAGCCTCAGCGAGGCCGATTGGAGGAAGACACACACCGAGAACCAGCGAAAGGTGGAGGATCACCCACACGAGATACTGACCCAAGCGGAGTTCGTCTGGTACGAGAATGGCGTCGAGCGCGCGGAGGTTCTGCCGTTCGGCGGCCCCGCCCCGCAAACATTCTGAGGAGGGGCCGCCGCACCCTCATCCTTCGAGCAAGGGTCATCGGGCCCTCGTCAAAAACAACGTCTCACGTTGGCTACTTCCCGTCTCAAGTTCCAAGCCGTGCCCGCCCGTCCAACGCGGCCGGGAAGTCTCAGCCGACGCAATCGACAGTTCCGCCTCTTGGGCCACACCTTCAAAGCACCACTGCTACCCGTACGACAAGCCGTTCTCGCTCTGGCTCACGGGGAGGACTGAGCGGCGAGCTTGATGTCCGTCTCCCCGTGAGGAGACCCGGGCACGGCCAGATCTAACCCCACCGCGCACCGTCAGGTGTGTGAGGCGTCTCGCAATCAAGCTGCCTCGTATCCCACGGGATACGAGACACACCAGATCGCTCCTGTGCACGCCATGAGCAGCAGGTGACTTGTCTCGTATCCAGACCAGTCTCGCATCCGTAGGGTTTCGAGACGGATTTTGATGGTTGCGACCGTACGCCTCGACGCTCACAGCTTTTGGCTGTCTCGCGATCGGTCAGCTCACGTCCTACCGTCTAAGCGCCGGTCGCGGCGCGCCATCATCCAGACGCCGTAGAACCCGGCAAAGACCAGGAGTGCGAACAGGGAGCTCATTCCCACAGATGCCCAAAAAGGGTAGAGCGCGCTTGCGAATGGGTTGTCCTCGGTCTCGCAGAAGATCTGTGTGGGGAAGGTTGACCGGTTGATGTGTGTGAGGTGACCGGCTGTGAGCCCAATGCACTGCGAGTAGACATCTTCAGAACTCGGAAATGTCAAGATGTACGGCCAGAGGGCAACTGCGACAAAACCCCCTCCGGTAAGCGCTGCGCCCACCCGTACAGCGTCGGGTCCATCGAGGACACGCCTGCGCCTCTTGATTTCGTGGTCAGTCACTCGTGCATCCTAGTCGCGGCCTTCACGATCGGAGCGTGGGTGAGACGTCGCATATCCCTAGGGATACGAGACACTGCACGGTGTGAATGGCGCCGGCTTGCATGTGCCACCCGGTGTATAGGATCAAGGCCACAATGAATCTTTCGTCCGTATCCCGCAAGCGTTTAGCCCAGAGGAGCGTAGATGCCCGAACACCCGGGAAACGACCAAGACGCAGCCAAGCTTTCATCCTTGGAGAAGGCCCAACGCATAGTTCAATCGTTAACAGGCGCTCTCTCCATAGTGCTCCTGTATACGATGACGTTTCCGATTCCTATGGCCGTCAACTGTGTCGTCCTCGTAGGTCTGGTCTGGGCGAGCCTTGTCCTAGATCGTCGCATTAGGGTACGTGGAGGCAAGGGCGGCAATTACGTCTGATCGGTGTGGTTGGTCTCGCAATCAAGGTGCCTCATATCCCATCGGTTGCGAGACGTAGGTGCGGCCGCATATGCCGCCGACGACGGAACAAGGGAGTGCCCAGCCGTGCGTGGCGAGAACCCAGATCGTGAGCAACTAGGCGTTCGTCTATCAGGCGGGCGCGTCCTTTCATCTCGGGCGACCGTTCAGAGACACTGTGACGAGCTGTCCCCGAGACCGAGGATACGAAAATGGTCCTACGTGTGTTTCGACACGGCGGCCCTGCTCGTTCAGGTCTCGCTGCACCGAGAATGATGCCTCGCTTACCTAGTGGTTCGAGGAGTCCTTCGTTTGGTATTCGATCTCGCGCAGGATCGCCCCTTCGTACTCTCCCGAGCGAACATGAAAGTGACTTCGGGGATGAAAGGGGCGAGCACCCAGCCAACGAACTCCTGCGTGACTGTCCGCCTCAAGAATTGCCGTCTCGGCGGAGCCAATCTCTTGGACGTCTCAATTTCCCACCCAACACCCTTTCACACGACGGTGGAAGGTGACATCGTCAGAGCTACGGACCAAATGTGTCCGCAGCTTGAGTTCCCGCAAACCGCACAAAAGGCGACTGGGACCCGACCGGGTTGAAGGTCGTCGGTGGACCACCTGTCACCCCGCAGTGCCTTAAGGAACGCCACACGATGCTCGACTGAAAGGTCCATCTGAAGGGGCGCGCACATCATGTCGAGCGTGTCAGGTGGCGCTGCGCCGTCATCTAAGTTCAGCGACACCAGGAGCCGATCAAGTAGCACACCGTTTATGGCGATTTGACTCGCCGGCACGGTGGTTGCCCTCCTCCGCGACAAGGCCTCCACTGTTGTGTGGACAAAGCTCAAGGAGTCCTCGCCAGTCATACCGTACACACTATGCCCCCTCCGAATGAGCCCGGGGACGGCCACCACACACCACACACCCCAGAGCGCAGGTTCCGGATCCTCAACCGGAGTAGCAGCCTGACAGACGGACGTCATGGAAGGGTCGGGTGTCTCCTAACCCAACTGCCTCACAAGCCATGGGATACGAGACGTCGGGAGATCGCCTTTTCAGGCGACGCGCGGCGGGGGACGTGTCTCGTATCCGGACATGCCTCGCATCCTTAGGGTTTCAAGACAGCAGGCGTCGAGGAGTGTCCGAGAGTTGCGACGGTTCGCGGACGGTCCGTTGATGGATTCAAACCATGCAACTGACTTCATTGCCGCCGAATCAGCGAAAGGAGCTGTGCATGCAGGGCTTGCAGACTAGCGGGTCGGCTGACGAACGCCCAGTAGCTCTTGACAAAGAGGCTGTTCGCGCAAAGGATCAGCGGCAGAATACCCGTTCATTTTTTCACTCCGAGTATGTTTTCGAAACTACCTCCTAGTAAGGGATTTTGATGAATAAGAAAGCAGCACTTTTGTTTGTGCCAGCGTTGGCTTTGGGCGTGGCCGTATTGACGAGTGGCCCCGCCGTTGCGGCCACAGGCGACGCGTCCTACCAGGGAACGCTCGATTCGATTAACGGAAGTAATGGCAGCGGTACGATTTCCATCCAGGTTTCCGGTGACCAAGCAACGGTTACCGAGACCGTCAGCGGACTGGCCGAGACCTTCGACGGTAAGCCGTATCCGCACGTGCAGCACATCCACATCGGAGCGCAGGGGGTATGCCCTACCACGGCAGCTGACACCGACGGAGATGGTGTGATCAGCACGACCGAAGGTCAACCGTCCTACGGAGAGATTGGTACGACGTTGTCCACCAGCGGTGACACGAGTCCGGCGGCCGGAACTGATCTGACGGTTGCCGGGATGGGTGCAAGCTTCACTTACAACCGCACCTTCACGTTGGATGCTGCCACCGCGGCTTCACTAGAGGCAGGCACGGCAGTCGTGGTGGTCCACGGTCTCGACCCGGCCACGTTGTCTCAAGCAGCACAGGACGCGCCAAGCGATTTGGTTCCGAGTCTGCCCCTGGCGGCTACGTCACCGGCTTTGTGCGGCGCCCTGAGTGCGTCGCAATCGAATATGCCTAATGGTGGCGTGGAAACCGGCGGTGGCAGCACTTCAAGCGGTGCTGACATTGGCCTTCTCGCCCTCGGTGCCGGGTTCCTGACCGCGGCAGGTGGCGCGCTTGTGGTTCGTCGACGTCTCGCCGCACGCGGCTGAGATCGGTTCGATCCCCGGTGACTATTCCGGCTGAAAAGCGTCGTCGCGGTAGCCGTCTGGCTACCGCGGCGGCGGTTCTGTGCGTCGCCGTCGGCTGCACGGCGACCGGTTTCGCCCTATGGGGCAACCCCCCTCCTCCACGACCACCAGCCTCGGCTGCCGTGGCGCCCCCCGCTCAGAAGCCCGTCTCCGTTACGCCCTCACCGGAGCCCATCCCCGTGCCACCGGCTCCGCAGGTTGACCCGGTTGTTGGCCCGATCATGACCGCCTCCGAGCCCACCCAGATCAACATCCCCGCAATTGACGTGGACTCTGTCCTGATGCAATTGGGACTGAATCCGGACGGCACGGTGCAGACGCCGTCGTTGGACGAAGCTTCTCCTGCCGGCTGGTACACCGGTTCGCCCACCCCCGGCACGATCGGACCCTCGATCATCTTGGGTCACGTCGACTCCAGAGTGCAGGGGCGCGCGGTGTTCTACCGACTCGGCGATATGCGTCCCGGCGATGAGATTTTGGTTACACGAGCCGATGCAACAGTGGCTGTATTCGTGGTCGATGGAGTGGAAGAATATCCGAAGGATAGCTTTCCGCAGTTCGCCGTTTACGGCAACACCGACCACGCGGGACTACGGCTGATCACCTGCGGTGGCGAGTTCAACGAAACCACTCGTACGTACCCAGACAACGTAGTTGTCTACGCCAGCTTGGTGTCCGACCATGCGGCGTAGCAGAACGAAGACGCGTATCGATAGAAGCGACTGGCTGCTGCTTGCGATCGTGGTGGCCTCCACAGCTTTGCTAGCTGGCTGCGCCGCTACCTCCTCCGGTGCCGAGAACGCAATGGCACCCGGAATGTCAATGCCAGGCACCTCGGCCTCCCCGATTCCGCAGTCGAGCTCGGCAGGCAGCGCGGCGGCAGTGCCGTCCGCAGCATCACAGATGATTTGTGGCACCGAAACACGCGACAACATCACACGTGCGCTGGCCCTCGCCGAACCGCCACACTCCGTCGACAGCTGGATCAATCGTCAATACACCTGCATTTACCATCTGACTGATGGAGAATTCGTGATCTCGGTGCAGGAATCCTCGGACGCAGCGTCTGCCCGTAGCTACTTCGACACGATGCAAGGAAACCTTGCCTCAGTCCAACCCATTGAAGGACTCGCGAATCTCGGATTCCCCGCGTACGAAACCGCAGACGGCGTGGTCGTCTTCCTCAAAGACAACATGACATTACAAGTTGACGCCAGAAAGCTGACGGATATGATCGGGCCGCATGGCATAACCCGCACCGCATTCTCCTATGAAATAGCTACTACCATCCTCGCCTGCTGGACCGAACACTAATCCGGCCGCGTTGCATCAGCCCCGCGCGATGTGGCCGCGGCCAATGGCACCACTACGGTGTCCAGCGCACGCAGCGGGTTCGCCCCGTTCGACTTTCATCCTCGTCGTCCATAGGGATGTGACTCTTAACCCTTGTGCCTCATATCCCATGGGTTGCGCGACGCCGAATACACCTCGTTTAGGGGATGGCGACGTCGATACTCGAGTTACGCAGTCGAGTCGTTAGTCGATATGAAGGCTACGGGCCTCACGCATCGGCAAGTTCAGCATCCGTCTAATGGTGACAGCCAATTGGGGCACATCCACGGCGCTCGTGGTGTCCACCTGCAGTGTCGGAAAATCTGAAATCGGATGCGCCACCCTCACCATGCGTTCCCATTCATCAAGCCGAGCCATGTCGGTGTGAACTCTGTGCCGGGTGCGTTCTATATATCGAGATCGTGCAAGCTCCCGAGGCACCTCGCACCACAGTTCGATTCCCTGCTCAACCTGAGACGCTCGCAAGCCACGCTTGAAAAACTCTTCATCCCTACCGGTCGCCCAGAATGATTCGACAAGTGTTGGGCCATCGATCATCCCGACCATTGACCACATTGCATCCGCAGCTAGGGCCCCAATTCGTTGTGTAGGCATGTCTACTGTGACGAGGTCTGCAAGTGCCTCTTTTATTGCGTCCCTGGAAATGACCGAGAAACCTAGTTCCGGGCCCAGGGCCTTCGCAAGTGTCGATTTGCCGGCCCCCGGAATACCGTTCACAAACACCGCGACTTGGCCCATACGACCAGACTATCGACGCTAATCGCTGTCCAAGCCGTCACGCGATGTCTCATAATCCCGCTGCACCGTATCCCATGCGTTACGAGACGGCGGCTCTCATCACTAATCGAACGAAGCAATCCAAGAACGCATCGTGAGAGCTCTCGGCGTGTTTGCTTGATCCCAGATTCCGAGGCCATCATCCGGATGAAATAATCCGATTATGGATTCCACACTGGCGGACGTGCCGGCTCGGCTCAGGCCAACACTTCGAACGCTGCTGACAAGTAGTGCCGATGACGAACGCATCCGATCAGTCTGGCTAGAAGGCTCGCTTGCACGGGGAATAGCAGATGACTGGAGCGATCTAGATCTCCACCTGGCAGTGCTGGACCCGGAGAGCTTCGCCGCCACTGGCTGGCTGGAGTCCCAAATGCACCTGGTGCTCTCGGACGCTATCCCGGGTGTGACGGGAGCCTTCATCTGCCTCACTTCCGACTGGATTCATATCGACCTGAATGTTCACTCCTCGCAAAGTGAATTCCCGCTCGGTGCAACGCGCCGCGTTCTCCTTGACCGCGACAACCAGGTCCAGAGCGCGGAACTCGCACCGAGCAGCCCCGGTCAGCCGTTCTTTCCCGCACAGGACGTCCAGATCTTCCTGTATTTCCTCGGCCAGTCTGTCGCGTCGGTTTGGCGGGGCGATCTCATCGCCCAATCGCAGGCCACCTCGATGCTCCGCGACCGCCTCCTAATCAACTTGCTGCTCGCCGAGAACGGGATTAGAAGCGACATGATCAGTAAGCGAATTGGCGGCCATCTGAGCGTCGAACAAATGCACTGCCTGACGTCCATTCCGGCCTTTGGGCTCAGCGAGCTCAGCCTCAGAAATGCGCAACAGTGCATTGCAAGCGCATATCTAGGCAGGGCCCGCAAGCTGTCCGAGACGTGCGAAGCACCATGGCCGACAGAGCTTGAACAAGCCACCAAAGAGCTTTTGAATCGCGAACTACAAATGACTTGGTGACCCCAGGTCCCCGCCTCTGACGAAACTCAAACAGTGTTCGGACGCGATTGGGTATCTTCTCGCGGGCAACCCGGCGCCTCGGCGCCCAGCTCGGTTACGTCCCAGTAAGTGGTGTGGTTTCCGGCTCTTGTGCGTTGCTTCGTCAACGTAAAGAGCCACCGTGGGATGGTCAGTGCGTACCGATCAAAGAACTCACAAAGGACACCACACGATGGCTCTAGACCAGTCTGCCCTGCTCGACCTGCTGGGAGAACTCAAACTCACCGACGTCACCGACCGAATCCGCGTCGCAACCGAAACCCTCTACCAAGAACTCATCGATGCCGAAGCGAGCGCGTTCATCGGCGCCGCCCCGTTCGAGCGCTCCAGCGACCGCACCACCCACCGCAACGGGACGCGGTCTCGCACCCTCAGCACCACCGCCGCTGAAGATCCCGAAGCTGCGCGCCGGCTCGTTCTTCCCGGCCCTGCTGGAGCGGTGCCGGCGGGTGGACCAGGCGTTGTTCGCGGTCGTGATGGAGGCCTACGTCCACGGTGTCTCGACCCGGAAAGTCGACGACCTGGTCAAGGCGCTCGGCGCTGACACCGGGATCTCCAAGTCGGAGGTATCCCGGATCTGCGCGGGACTGGACGCCGAGGTGGCCGAGTTTCGTGACCGCACCCTCGCCGCCCAGGACTTCCCCTACGTGTTCCTTGACGCGACCTACTGCAAGGCCCGGGTCGGGCACCGGATCGTGTCCCAGGCGATCGTCGTCGCGGTCGGCGTGGCCGCCGACGGCCGCCGGGAAGTGCTTGGCTTCGACGTTGGTAACAGCGAGAATGAGGGCTTCTGGACCAGCTTCTTGCGGTCGTTGAAGACCCGCGGCCTCGACGGGGTCAAGCTCGTCATGTCTGACGCTCACACCGGGCTGAAGAAGGCCATCGGGACCGTGTTCCAGGGCGCCGGCTGGCAACGCTGCCGGGTGCACTTCATGCGCAACGTTTTGGCCGTGGTGCCGAAGGGATCGCAGGAGATGGTCGCCTCGATCATCCGCACCATCTTCGCCCAACCCGACCGGGAGCACATCGAGAAGCAGTTCCGCGAGGTCACCACGATGCTCGGCCGCTCGCACCCGAAGGTCGCGACGATGCTCGTCGACGCGCAACCCGACCTGCTCGCCTTCGCCGCGTTCCCCAGGCGGCACTGGCGCCAGATCTGGTCCACCAACCCGTTGGAACGCGTGAACAAAGAGATCAAACGACGCACCGACATCGTCGGCGTGTTCCCCAACGCCGCGGCCCTGCTGCGCCTGGCCGGGTCGGTCTTGATCGAGCAGCACGACGAGTGGGAAGCCGGCGAAAGACGCTACTTCTCCGAAGCATCCATGCTCGAGCTGGCCGTCATGAACAACCCCATCGAGATCATCGACGGGGCGGTGATCCTCCCAGAACTCGCCGCCGCCTAAGCTGGAACAACTGACCCGCACGGTGTTGAGAAACTCCACCACTCAGCGGGACGTGACCCTGGATACGAGACGGCGCAACAGAACTAGTGACTCGCATGATCCGATTTGTGCACCATGTGGCGACGTGCAGACGAATGTGAAGATTCGTGCAGACGAGTACGAGAAACCACATCACTCCCCCGCAATTTCGTGGCGCCCGAGCGTCTCGGAAAGTCGTCTCACCGATGTTTGTGTCTCACGACTCTGGATAGGGCTTTTCGAGGCAGAATGAGCGTATGAGATTGCTTGGCTACACCCGCATCAGCACTTCGAGCCAGGACGCTCAACTCCAGCACGATGCGCTGGTCGCCGACGGGGTGCAAAAGCGCGACGTGTTCGCCGACATTACGTCCGGGAGTAAGACCGTGATCAAGCGGCCGGGGATGAGGAAGCTGCTCGAGCATGCCGAGCCAGGCGACACTGTCGTGGTGTGGCGGGTAGACCGCCTGGGACGCTCTTTGATTGATGTTCTGAACACAGTCACTCTGCTGCGGGAGCTCGGCGTGAATGTGCGCTCCATCTCGGACGGCATCGACCCGGCCACCACCACCGGCCGGCTCATGCTGAACATGCTGGCCACCCTCGCCGAATACGAACGCGAACTCATCGTGGAACGCGTCACCGCGGGCATCGCGGCAGCCCGCCAATCGGGCACCCGCTTCGGCCGGCCGCTCTCAGACCCGGTCGTGATCGCCGATAAACTCGCGATTGCAACCGACGCCCGGGCGAAAGGGCGCACCGCTGAAGACGCAGCTCGCCTCGTGGGTTGGAGCCGAGCAACTCTTTACCGCCATCAGCAGGCCCTCACTACCAGCGAAATCGCCGCAAGTTAGCGAAATTGTGCACGAGGGCGATCGCCCCAGGGCCAAGCGCCCCCGCCAAGCCGGTCGTAACTGCCGAACCCGCGGAAGCAACAGTTGAACCCACTGACAAAGCGCCACTTACGTGTAGTGATTCGGTAACAACCGACGCCGCAGTCGTCGCCCTCACGGGCATCGTTCCGTCTCGTCGCCTCTTAGGGCTGGCTCCGCATATTGAATGTGGTCGAATCCGTTTCGTTTGAGAACACGCGCGATTGTGGACACCGCTGGCAGCGGCCACGAACGTGACGAGTCGGCGTACTCCATTTCGGTTCTGATCGCCCGAGCACCTAACCAAGGATTCTCCTCACGGATGCGGACTATCTCCATTTCGATCTCCTCCGGAATGCGCGCTGGCGTGCTGTGCGGTCGAGTCGAACGACGTTTCAAGCCCTTCATTCCTTCAGTCTCGAAGCGTCGGTGATAGACGTAATAGGTCTGTCGGGATATCCCGAATCGCGTGCAAATCGAAGACAGAGTCCCCTCGTGCCGCTCAACTGCGCCGAAGACGGACAGCCAAAATTCTGAATCATCGAGCATGAAAACGTTCCCCCCAAGGACACGTCAGCGATGTCCCAAGCACGCTTGTCAGCGTTCAGCGGAGCACGATTGTCGGCAATCTGTTCGGCCAAACCAAGGTTTTTGAGGCAACCGCAAGAGTCGGTTTCGTTGGCAAATATCCACATACGTTGTGGCTTGTTCAAAACGAAGCGAGCCTCGATCGCGAGTCGGGGTTCTTAGAGAATAGCGAGTCAAACAAATGGCAATCACAGTTTCACAAGCAGAAGCGAACGGCCAAAGCCTGGCCGTTAACGGGTACAACGGCTCCATCCGAGATTGGGCCGGCTTGTGCCAGGCATTCATCTCGGATGCCACGCTCATGGACTCGGCCCCCTCCGCCTCCGACGCCCGTGGAAGCAGCGGGCAGGTGAACCCCAACTACAGCAGTGCGCCGCGAGGCGCCTTCCACTGGTGGAACTGCTGCGGCGGTGACGGGCACGTCGCACTTGACCTCGATGGTGGGGGCTCACGAGTGATGATGGCGAGCAGCGTAACGATGACGGTCGATTGGACCCACCACACCGGTACTATCTCTATCCCGCTCTACAACAATCGAACGGGAATGGATTACCTCGGTTGGACCGATAACTCAATTGGTCAGAGACTTTCCGACGCGGGAAGCAGCCCCCAGCCGCCCGTCGCACCAGTGGCAACCGAAGACGGAAAAACCCTGCAGAGACTCGCCCATATCGGGGGTTATACCGGTCCAATCGACGGTATCCCCGGTGTCGCGACCTGGAAAGGCGTCCAGTCTGTTCTACGCAGCTACAGCTACTCCGGCCCGATCGACGGAAACCCGGGTCAGAACACGTACGTGGCTCTGCAGAAGCTTGCGCAGGAGGGTGGCTATAAGGGTCCGTTGGATGGCGCCCCAGGTCCCGCGACATACGCAGGCGTCGCAGTCTGGGTCACCAACCACACCGGAAGCACTCCGATTCCCTCGACGCAGCGTGGAGTGTACGGGATCGACGTGGCACGCTATCAGACCGGCCTGAACTTCCCCGGTGTGAAAAATGCCGGATTTCAATTCGCGATCGTGCGACTCGGCGGGTCGAATGTTTCCATCTTCGTGGATTCTTTGTATCACCAGAACGTGGATGCGGCACGCACCGCCGGCATGATCGTGGGTCACTACTGGGTGGCCGGGACTGGAACGGCTGCGGCTGACGCGAAGTACTTCCTGGACCATCTCTATGACTACCGGGACGGTGACCTTCTCGCGCTGGACAATGAAGGCGTCGACTCCGGCGTCGTCTGGGACGACGCGCGCGTTGCTGCTTTCGTAAACGCAGTAAGGACGGCTACGGGTAAGGCAGCTTTCCATTACACGACGCGGAGCATCGCGGCCTCAAGGACTTGGGCGACCACACAAGCCACGGGGTCCAAGCTGTGGATTGCCGACCCCGATCATGCCGCCGGAAGTCCTCAGTACCCGAACTATCCGGACTGGGCAATCCACCAGTACGGAATGAGCTATCTCGGGGGCATCCAAACGGATGTCAACATGGCAAAACTCAGCGCTTTCACCGGATGGGCGACCCCGCCGTATGGCGAAACCATTCCGCCCACCGGCGCGGTCACTCCGGCTACACCCCCGAGTTCAATCAATAGTGCTCAGGCAGTAACGCTGCAGAAGATTGCCAAGCAGGGCGGCTACACCGGCCCGGTCGACGGAGTCATGGGCACGAACTCTTGGAAGGGGGTTCAGACCCTTCTCCACAGCCGTGGATACTACGACGGCCCGATCGACGGCGCCCCGGGGACTAACACTTACAAGGGCCTGCAGATGCTCGCGAAGGACTACGGATACACAGGTCCCATCGACGGTGCGCCCGGCACCAACACGTACATAGGCCTCGAAGGCTACCTCAGCGCGGTCGCAGGAGGCGTCGGTGCAATTTCGACTGCTGACGGGAAAACCCTGCAGCGCATCGCCAAAGCCGGCGGCTACACCGGAGCCGTGGATGGTGCTCTCGGAGTCAATTCCTGGAAGGGTGTGCAGACCGTACTCACCGGCTACAGCTACACCGGCCCATGTGATGGCGCCCCGGGCAGCAAAACCTACGCTGCGCTGCAGCGACTGGCCCAGAAGGGCGGCTATACGGGCGTGATCGATGGCGTGATGGGCACGAACTCGTGGAAGGGCGTCCAAACCGTTCTGCAGGGGTTCGGCTACACAGGTCCCATCGATGGTGCGCCGGGTACGAATACCTACATCGCCCTCCAGCGTATGGCGGGAATCGGTGGATACACCGGTCCAGCTGACGGGTCTCTTGGAAGCTTCTCATGGAAGGCTCTGCAGGCAATCTTCGCCGGCTGCTCCTACACGGGGCTCATCGATGGAGTACCGGGCACAAACACATACGCCACGCTGCAGTTGCTCGCAACTGTGGGCGGCTACGTTGGCCCCCTCGACGGGATCCCCGGCCCACGCACGTACGCGGCACTTTCGAACCTGATTCGTTAGTCCACCAAGAGCGACACAACATGTCCGCCACAGCGCCCCGGGGTTCGAAAGGGCCCCGGGGCTCTTCCCAACAGAACAAACGGCCGGCGTCTTGGCGGAACATCGCAGGGGTACTGGGGGCTCTCATCCCCACTGCAAACGCAATTCTCCTAAGCGTCCAGGCGACGCTGGCTCAACCCGGCGTCGACCGGGTGATTCCGGGATGGGTCTACGCGACCGTGAACGGTGGCGTCCTGATCGGAGCACTTCTGACCAAGATCATCGCCGAAATTATCAGCACACCAATCTTTCGTCTGTGGCGGCAGCAACGCGACGGCACGAACACTCCTGGCCCGCGCAAGCGCCTAGACGAGAAAAAGCAAGGATAAACCAAAATGACTGCCACTACCAGACACCCATGCCGTCACACCGGTGGGCCCGCTTCTGCCCCGTCGGCCCAACGTATACTGCACCTACAACGACGACGAATATGGGGGGCACTAAATGCACGTTCGACCTCGTGGGGTAATCCAAATTATGGGGATGACCACTCTACTTTTGGCGGCAGTCGGACTCACGGCTTGCGCGAACGCGGCGCCCGCCGCCACGAACTCAGCTTCCCCAGCGTCGCCGACATCAAGCGAGACGCCCACGGCAATCGCCTCACCAACGCCCGATGTCCCCGCAGCGGGCTGCGATTTCACGTCGACAAGGGAAATCTTCAATCCGGAGGATCCGGAGAACGACGGCCTCTTCTACATAAAACTGACCAACACTGCCTCTACGGGCTGCCAATTGTCGGGGTATCCGGACGCTGCCTTGGTCGACTCGTCCGGTCAAACCGTGGGGGGACCTGCTTCACAACTCAACGACATCCCGGACCAGGTAGTCTCCGTGGAACCCGGGGGCGCAGCCTACGTGCTGATTGGTTTCAGGGGCCGCGCCCACTTCCCGAGTTGCAACCTCGTAGGCGCGGATGCAATCCGGATTCGAATTCCTCAGACCGGCCAGGAAGTCCTGGCCGATGTGAAGGATCTCGCAATTTGCGACCAAGACACCGCGGGGTGGTTGACGTTCAGCATCGCGCCGACGAAGGACAACGTCATCTCCTAATTGGGCAATGGATCCGAGATGACCTCGGGGATCGATGGAATCTCCCCCTTTATCCACGTCGAGGCGGCTGGCCCGTCGCCACCGTCTACGTAGTCGTGGGCAGTTGACATGCGCATTCGAAGCGTGTATCTGCCCAGCCAAGATCCCATCGGGGCCTTGAGGTTCTACCGTGACACTTTGGGATTGCCTGCCTCCGAATCGAGCGTGCCTCCGCAAGTGATGGTCGGCACCACTGTGATCAACTTAGTACCCCGACGAGTCATAGAAGGCGCGATGCATCTAGCCTTCACCATCCCGCAAAACCAGGTGCATGCAGCCCACCGATGGTTGTCAGAAAGGGTGCAGCCCCTCAAGAAATCGGGCGCTGACACATATAGCCAACCTGCCCCATGGCAGTCTGAGTCGATCTACTTCAAGGGTCCTGACGACGTTATCCTTGAGCTGATCGCTCGGAAGGCGTTGGCAAATGCCACCGACGGGCCGTTCTCCAGCTCCGACCTTCTTTGCGTGAGTGAGGTAGGTCTGCCCGTCGCTGATGTGGTTGAGACTTCTGGACAGGCCTGCGAAGCTTTTGGCCTTGAGCCCTTGGGCCCCACGTCTGAACACTTCGCTGCCGTGGGCGATCAGGAGGGACTCCTAATCTTTGTCCGCCGTGGCCGGCCATGGATACCGACATTGAATGCAGTCGCCGTCTGCGGCCCCTCAGCCGTGGGCATAACGGACGTGCCAAGATCGTCCACCTTGGAACTCGATTTCGGCCGAATATCGAGCGTCCGAGGTTCGGGGGGATCGGTCGATGATCGCCGAGCGAGCGTCGTCCTTGACCAGACCATGCTCCCGGACGCTGCTGATCGGATCGCTCCGGAGCCCCAGTCGCTCGGTGCCCGAAGCCCGAGTCGCTCGGTGCCCGAAGCTCCAGCCTCATCTGCACACGAAACTGGAGGACCCTGGCAAGGCGAGCGGGTAATCGTGTGCGCACACTTCCGCCGAAAGCTCGCCCAGCGTTTCGACCCATCGGCGGCCGTCCATTCTGCGGATCCGCAACGCGACTTGGATCAAACCTTAGCGTTGAGCATGTCTCCACTCGGCTGGTGGCGCTTGGTCGGCCCTGGAATTGCGGGTGTCAACGTCGCATCCCACGGGCGACTTCAAGCGGCGGAAAGCGACAGCAGCCATGTCCGTTTTCGAGACGAGCTCGTTGAGCAGTTCGACGCACCTGAACAGCAAGCGTCCCAGACCTGAGTAAATGGTGTGAGCGACAACAACAACTTTGGGCCTCGACACTCCTTGGCAATCGCACCGGTTCCTGCTTCACGGAACCTGACAAAAGGAATCAGCGCTAGCGTTTGTGGAATGGAGAATCAGCCGTACATGATCGCAGCCGACCCCAGTGAACCCGGCTCCCGAGTCGTGGTCACTGAGCCGGATGGCCAGCAGCTGCACATCCGTCGTGAGGACGCTGACCCCGAACACCGGTTCATTGCCTACCGGCTCGCAGCGGGCTGGTTCGGCAATCTGCCGGCAGGGTACGAGACGGACTAGAAAAGGTCCATCACTATAAAGAACCTCGGAGAATCAAACACGGGGTCCTACACATCCTCGTAACCAGCAGCGAGGTCGTAGATCCGGAGGTCTACGGCGGTGATATCACTCGCCGAGACGAGCTTGTAGTGAGCCTCTCGCCGGATGACGACTCGGTCGTCTTGCACTGTCAGGTCGAAAAGCGCGATGAGTCCGTCACCTGCGAACTGCACCGAGATGTTGCGGCAAATCATTTCTGGCCACTTCACGGCGCAGGCCGCCATGTCCTGCTCGACTTGAGTAATCCCGAGCCTGTCCGATCCCCCTTTGGCCTGTACTGGCAGGATGAACTGGCGTCCATACCGGTCGACGGCGGCGTAGATCTCGTCTACTTCGACCTGTCCGATATCGGCGACGTTCGTCCGAAGGTGGTTCTGCAAGGAGTACGACGCCACGCCCAGAAAGATATCGATGAGGCGGTTATAGCGGACCTTCGCCAGCAGCGCCTGTTCGTCACTTAGTGCTGCTGCAGCGATGATTTCCGGAGTCGCGTCGGGGATCTTCGTCACGCTCAGAGACGGATTTGGCGTGATCGGAATCTGTGCGGGGATCGCGTCGAACCTGTACTTTCCATCTCCCGAGCCGCGGATGATCCATTCCATGCCCTTCAGAGCCGTGGCGTTGATTGCAGAGGGCATGTCCTTCCTGAAGCGATATGTGTAGGGGATGTCACCCAAATTCTTGACACGTTTCAGCCCCAGCGCCTCGGCACCCACGTCGAGATCTTCCCTGTCCCACTCGACGCGAACATCGCCTTTGAGATAGTGATGTTTGAAAACCCAGTTGAGGATCTGCTCGTAACGGGGTGGTTCCTTCGCGGCCACGCTCAGCCGACCTTGCGATCACGCTGCGGGATCACTCGTTCGGTGAGTTTAAAATGCTCATGGGCCTGGCCTGAAGTCATATACAGCAGGTCGGTCGAGCCGAGCTTGACCGGCTTCCCCTTCGTCGGCGTCACGCAGTCAGCAGCGAGGATCGCGGCGCCAACTGCACGCCCTAGTCGAGCAGGAACAGAGTTCCCAATTTGGCGGAAGCCGTTCCACTTTGTGACGTGGAACCTGAACCAATCTGGGTAGCCGTGCAAGCGCGCCGCTTCTCGCACAGTTATGACGCGCGAGTGCACCGGGTGGATCGGCCGCGGCGCCGTGTACGCTCCACGGTCCGATGCGGTTCCAGCTCGAAGGGTGTTGCAGAGGCCGTCGGGGTGAAGTCGCAAGAATCTACTCACTTTTTCAGTCGTGCCCGGCTCGGCGGCACGGAACCTGTCGATTGACTTTTTGGTGTGCACGGTACGGGCGGATGAGGTCAGTTCGTCGGCTATGCGCGGACGAGGGCGGGAGAAATCAGTGGGGTCCGACTTGGAGCCGCGCAGCCTGGAGGCGTACTGGCTTGCTGCTCCGTATTCGACAGATTCGATGTTGTCGTCGTGCAGCAGCTCGTCGAAGAGGTCGGCGTCAGGGAGGTCCCCCAGTGCGTCCAGCACGCTCGGCCCGAGTGGCAGCGTCGAGCTTTTCGGTACGTCCCCTTTGATGGTGCGCGGGGTGTGAGTCGCTTTGGGGTACTCAGGAAGTTCGATGTCGTTACGCGCTCCTAAGAGGAAGACTCGTCGCCGCGACTGGGGTGCGCCGTACTCCGCGGCCTGAAGTACCGTAATCGGAGTTACGACTCGGTAGTTGCCGCTGGCCTCAACCGTTTCCACGACCTCATCAATGAGCTGACGATGCCCGCCGATCATGAGTCCGGCCACGTTCTCCATCAGGAAGTAGCGCGGTTTCAGCTCGAGGACAACGCGAACAAACTCTTTCAGAAGCAAGTTCCGGGGGTCGTCGATGGCGCGGCGACCGATCATGGAGATGCCTTGGCAAGGCGGCCCGCCTGCTACGAGATGGATCTCCCGGTCACCTATCTCGGATTCCTCGCGGATCTGAGCCCCAGATATCTTAGACACGTCGGCGCAGAACGTCTTGCCTTGCGGGAAGTTGAACTCGTGTACCGCGGCGTGAATGGGATCGTACTCGACGGCGGCCGCGATTTCGTACCCGGCCTGTTCAAGGCCAAGCGAGAGGCCTCCGGCTCCTGCAAAGAGATCCACTGCGAGTGGCCGGCGAACGTCAATCAACATGGGTCAAAGACTATCTTCGTCGATCGATGTTCGCCGAATCGAGGACTCCGCGCCGCGTGTCGCCTGCCTCACACCGGCAGTGGGGATTCCTCGCCTGAACCAGTGTCAGACGCGGTTGAGGTTTCGAGGCTGCTGGCACTGTTGAATGCGTCTTCGGTGTAGCCCGCTGGCAGTGAAAACGCCCCCGGCCGGGAGAGTGAACGGCCAGGGGCGTTGCTCATGGGGCGTGGCTATGCTTCGTTATTCGTCGTGGCGCGTGCCGCTCGACGATCACGCTCGTCAGCGCTTTCAGCGCGTTCGTTGCGATGGTGCGTGTCACCGGCGCGAAGCCCTCGCCCCTGGATGGGGCGTCGGCCGCGGAGTCGATTACGCCTGGTCGTCTGGCTTCCTGTTGCGGCGGATCTGCGCAACGGCGCGACTGAGGTCGGCGCCGATGTAGTCGGCGTCGATGACTCGACCAAAGGTCTTGGATCCTTCGGCGCCCCAGCTGTTGGTGTGCTCGCGACCGACGACGATCACCGCGTCGCCCTTGTGGAACGTCGCCGCTGCGTTCTCGCCTAGCTCGAACTTGGCTTCTACGAAATGCGTCGTCGGGTCCACGTGCTCCATGTACCTTCCGGCGCGATACTCCCCCGTGTTCTCGATGACTCTAAACTTCGTGATGTTGAGACTGCCGGCCTTCACTACGTCGACGTCGGCGGCGAGGTTCCCAATGATCGTGCGCTGAGTTGACATGTGCTCTGTTTCTTCGGTTGATTGTGCGGTTGTGTGCGGTTCTGAACTAGATGGCTAATGCGGTGATGATTTCGGGCCGGAACCCGGACCAGCTGGTGGACTCCATCTCGACGACTGTGTAACTGACGCCCACCTGGTCAAGCTTCATCTTCGTCATCCGACACGGCTGGCACTCTGGCAACGTATAGACGACCACTGACTCACTCATAACTCCGCCCCTCCCCCACCAACAATTTTTCGTGCCTGTCTGGCAGAGGGAATCGATTGAGAGCGGGAACGCCGCAGTGCAGGGTCGTGGAAACACTGGAACGGGCGCAGCGAGTGAGGATATGCCGCGAAAGCCTGGAACGAGAGGCACGCAGCAAACTACGGTGAACGGCCAGACAGACGCAACCATCACAGGCTCTACAGTGCCGCACAGCGGCTCCCCTCGGTGCCGGCCTCCGTGCCGGTGACCGTCTTGAATGGCTATTTTGTTTGGTACTTCTCGCGTATGGCGGCCTCGACAACGCTACGGATCGTTGCGCCGTCTTCCGCGGCCGAAGCTGCGTCGATGAGTTCGAGAACATCGGGGGCCAGCCGGGTACTGAACGGCACCGTGGCCTCGCGGCGTGGGCGGCCGCGACGCGGTGCGGCGCCGGCCGTAGCCACGGGGGCCTGAAAGGCCACAGGGGCGGCCTGGGGGGTCGGTGCGCTCTGGCGGTAGTCCACCGGGTCTACGCGTTCGTCGGGTGCCGCCTGCGGCTTGCGGCGGCGGCTGAGGTCTGGTCGATCTTGCTGCTGGTCGCTCATCGAATCACCTGGTTCACGATCTTGGTGTAGGCGGCCACGACGGGCGCGCCCTTCCTGTAGTTGCCGTACCACTCCCCCGTGAGGCGAACTTCTTGAATGATTGCCCTTTCGGGCACTAGGGGCATGAGAAGCATTCCGGTGTCGCGCAGCTCGTCCGTGCTGGCAACGGCTGGTCGGGAAGGGATTGTCTCTTGGACCCTGCCGCAGACGATCCCGGCCTCTGAGAGCGTGATGGGTGCGCCGATGCGCTCCCTGCTGAGGCGGAACTGTTCGACAGTGCGCCGTGCGCCTGCAACGCCGTCCACGCCGTCACTGGAGGCCGTGGCGGCATAAACAATCGAGTCGGCAGCATTCAACGCTGACAGGATGAGCGGGCCGCCCTGCCTGTTGGGGCAGTCGATAACCACCAGGTCAGCGGAGATACCGACAAGTGCCGTTCGTAGTCTCAATTCGGCGTGGTCTGCTCGATCAGCCTCACGGTTGGAGACGTTGCGAGCGGAAGGAATCACGCGGAGATTCTTTGACCAGGTGGACTGCACGGCCAAGTCCTCGCCCCATCCTTGCGGGTCTTCGTCTCCGAGAATCGCGCCGACGTGGAGGCCTTCACCGGAGGGTGCGACGTCGAGCCATTTGGTCGCTGCCGCACGGGGGTCAAGATCAACCAGGACCGTCCGCCGGCCTTGGTCGGCGGCGGTCATTGCGATCGATACGGCGGTAGTCGTTTTCGAGACGCCGCCCGATTCGCTGTAGACCATTAATGTTTGCATGCTTTCAATCATTCCTGCTTGCATTCCTTCTGTCAATCATTCCTGCATTCTGTCTTTCTATCTTTCTGTCTTTCTGTCTTTCATGCATTAATTATTCGACTCGAAGAACGGGCAACACTTCGCTATCGCGCCTACGGGGGAGTGTGAGGGGGTCGCCCCTCACCGGCCGGCCCGCGAGGGCCAGCCGGCAGTTGGTCCTGGCTAGTCGGCCTCGACAAGGCACTGGGGGCAGCTCTTGGCGATTGCTAGGGCGCGGTCGAAGTCGTCCATGCGGTGCAAGCTCTGGTGGTCGGCGCATGCGCAGAATCGTTCGGTCATGGTGTTGCCTTCCGGCTGGGGGAGGGGCGGCCCTGGCCGCCCCTCCGGGTCGTTAGTCGTTTACGCGGGTGAGGGTGTCGACGAAGGTCACGTATCCGGCGCTGGCGATCGTTGCTGTGTGCGCCAGCGTGTATCCGGCTTGTGCGTGGCTGTGCAGATCCTCGCCACGCTTGGCGAGCTGACGGGTACGGCTCCAACTGTTGTCGTCGATTTTGGTGACTCGCGTCTGGATTGTTTCGATGCTCATAGTGACCATTGCTCTTCCTCCCGTGCTGCTAGATGTTGCGGAGCATGCTGACGATGGTGGGGAACGGCGACAGGTTCTCAATGAGCGTGTCGACGCTTCCCGGGTCGGGCTTTTGGGCGAAAGCCTTCTGGACCCGCGCGAACTGGCTATCGCTGAGCCCTACGGTTTGGCCTTCGGGGTTGGTGCCGACTGCGATGGCGGTTCCAAAGATCACGGTCGGGTTGCCGAGCCGATGGGCGAGCACGGTTGCGGGCAGGTTCAGGGTCGACCCGTTGATGAGTCCCTCATCATCGACGAAAAGGTCGATGCTGTCGGCCACGTCGACGACGGCGAACATACGGCAGCCGATGGCGGCCGCGATGTCGTTGTCACCCTTCGCGCTGTCCAGGTCGAGCGTGGTGATGGTTTCGGTCGGGTCGATCTTGACGCTGCGGATGGTGGTGGTCATGGTGTTTCCCTCTCCAAGGATGGTGAGATAAGCGGGGTCCCGGGCTCTCATGGGCAGTGGTTGTGTTGTCGTCCACCGTTTCTCTGCCCTTGGTGGCAAGAGAAATCGATTGAGAGCGGGAGTGCCGTAGTGCACGCAATCTGGTGCGAAATAAGGGAGCTTGCGACCGCGCTCCAGATTGTGGGTGACGCAGGCACGGAGCGAACTACGATGATCGGCCACCAAGGGAAGAAAAGTTCTGTCAGGGTCAGGCCGGCGCAGCCGGCTCCGCGTGGATCCGGCCTCCGTGCCGGATTCACCTGGGGGAGTGTGAGGGGGCGCCGTCCCCCTCACGGCCGACCTCGTGAGGGTCGGCCCGGCGGTCAGGTGGTGGCAGTTGACCTGGCGGTTACGTCGTCTTGGTCGCCTTCCCAGAAGTGGCCTAGTCCGGCGTCGACCATGCTGCGGATCAGCGCGGCCGCGTTGATGCCGCGTGCAGCTCGATCGGGAAAAGACAGGGTGACGGTGATGCTCTGGGTGGGGGCAGCCTGGTCGACGTCGCCGTGCTGCGCGTCGGTGGCGTATTGGTACGTCCACGCGATCGCAACGGCGCCACTCGGGCCGTCGCCTTGGGGAGTGATACCGGCGCGGTGTTCGTCCTGGCCGGGGTGGGGTGCTCTGCTGCAGCTCCACTGGATCCCGACAACGTCGACGGTCGTCGTTCCATATCTCGCCCCGGTGGGACTGAGGTCGGCGTCGGGGACGTCCTGGTCGAGCTGGTGCGCCTCGAGCGTGGCGGGACGTTGGTAGGTGATGATCATGGCCGGATCTCTTGTCGTCCCTGTGTCGGGACCGTTCTCGAAGGTGGGTGCCGGGCTGGGCCGGCTGTACTTGGTGGGGGAGTGTGAGGGGGTGTCCCCTCACGGCCGGCCCTGGGTGGGCCGGCCGCTGGGGCGGGACTACTCGGGCCGCACGAGCTGCTGAATCTCGGCGTACGGGGCGGTGTCGGTCCAGGTGTAGCCGGTGGTGACGCTGACCGTTTTGAGGTTGGCGCGCACGACGTCGCGCCACTGGCCGCGGATCTTCACCCGGTCGCCCTTCTTGACGGTGGAGCGGTCGTAGCCGGTGGCCGTGCCGCTGGCGACCTGGGCGGCGCGTACGGCTTCCCAGTAGGCGATCTGGTCGCGCTTCTCGTCGATGTGCGGGGCGAGGCGTGTCGCCCGGGCCTGGATCTGCTCGGCGGTGGCGTCGATGTAGCCGCGTGTGTCGCCGTAGCACTGCGCGGTTATGCGGCGTTCGAGCTTGCGGAGCTCAGCGCCCAACGTTTCGATGCGGTTGGCCACGGTGACCGGGTTGTAACGGGCGTCTGTGGTGTGGGTGGCCGCGTCGGCGCGGGCCTGGGCGACGGTGGCCTCTGCGCTGGCTTCGACTGATTTACGCATGGCGGTATCTGCTTTGGCGATCGCGTTACGGTGGCGGCCTTCGGAGTGGTGGCCAACCTTGATCGGCTCGCCTCCCTCGGGCAGCCGGTCCAGCGCCGCGCGGGCCTTGTCGTAGGCAGCATCTTCCGCGCCGGTCTTGCGCTCTGCCTTCGCGGCCAGGGCGTCGACCCGGTCGGCCTGGCGCTCGATCTTTCCGGCCTCGACGTCGGCGGTTGCGCGGTGGCTGCTGTCGATTTCGGTTGTGACCTCGAACCCGGCGGCTTCAAGCGCCGTCTTGGTGCGGGTGATGGTGTGCAGCTTGGGCAGGCGGTCGCGGGACTGGGGGACGAACCATGCGCTGATGCTGCGACCCCAGCGCCATCCGGTGGACTTGAGGACTTCGGCGGTTCCGTCGCCTCGGCTGGTCCCGTCGATCATCGTTCCGGCTTCGTGGGTGTGGGTGATGGTGAGCATTAGCGGGTTCCTCTCGGGGTTGCACTGGCGTTGACGCGGGAGCCGTTCGGGGTCATGACGATGACGAACCGGCTGCGGGGGTTGGGGTAGCTCTGGCTGTTCCAGTAGGTCGACATGTCGGCGCTGCTGAGCAGGCTTTCGGCCCCGAGCACTCCGGGAGTCAGGGGCGGAAGCTGAGTGGTGAGCATGAGTCTTTTTCCCTCGGTCTAGGCGAAGCTGTCGGCGTAGCGGCTGGCGGTGCAGGTTTCGCCCGGCTGAGTGTCTGCGGCACCTTCGGACCGGCAACCGCTGCAGGCGCACCCACCGGCGTAGCGCTCCCGGGGATAGGTGTTCTCGTACGGGTAATCTGACTCAGCCATGGGTTCTCTCCCTCTTGAACAACTGTTTTTTTGCCCTATCTGGCAAGAGAAATCGATAGCGACCGGGAGTGCGTAGTGCACGGATTCTCGGGCGAAATAAGCCCGCAGGGCGCGTCCGAGAATTTGGGCACGGAGGCACGGGAGGGAGCTACGGTGAAACGCCAGAAAGGACAAAAAGGCCCTTGGGACAGTGCCGCGCAGCGGCTCCAAATTGCTTGCGACGGCATCGCCGTCGTGGTTTCAGAGTGATATCACTCTGATATCCCCCGGCCGCGCAACGGCTCAAATTGGGGGATGGGTACAGCGGCCGCGCCGCTGTTCTGTCACGGCCCGTCAGGGGCGTGTGCCTGGGTGCAGGTTCCGGCCTCCGTGCCGGTGCCGGGGACGGAAGAACCCGGCGCGACAGTTTCGGGTACTGTCGCGCCGGGTCGGGGAAGAAGCTACTCCTGAGTGCCCTTAGCGGCTACGGCTTCGACTGCCTTGGTCGCGGCCTTCTCCGCAACGGTGTCGATCACGATTTGCTCAACGTCGCTGAGGCCGTAGCCCCATGCTGCCAGCTGCTCGAAGTATCGGGCGCTAGTGGCGTTCGGGTATCGCCATGTTTCCTTGCTGGTGCTGTCCTCGATACCGGCCAGGACGATTGCGAGGCTGACGTGCTGCGCCTTGGTGGGGGTCTTTTCCACCAGTGCAGCGAGCTTGTCGGCATCCCCGTAGTTCGCCCGCTTCATGCCGAGCAGAGTGTGCGCGAGCACGTTTCCGTTCTGGATGGCTTTGCCGACCATGCTGTGGTGCACGGTCAGGCCCACGGTGATGGCCTGGGTGGCATCCTTCGGGAGCGTCTTACGGCTCAGGAACTCTGCCAGCCATTCGCGGCGCACGACCTCAGCGCTGGCCCACGCCTTGTTGTTGGCGATCAGGGTCTTACGTTCGTGCTTCTGCTCTTCGGTCATCGGGCCGCTGGTGGCCCCGCTGCCGCTGGACTTGCGGAATCCGGCAGTCTTGGGGTCTTTCAGGAAGTAGCGCACGGTGGCCGTGTCGCTGTTGCTGTACGCGTACACGTAGGCGGCGCGGCCTTCGCTGGTAGCGATGTGCTCGGCGGTGACTGATTCGCCGTCTGCGGTGGTCAGGTAGGTGATGCTCGTGTAGTCGGTTTCGTAGGATCCACGGTCGCGGTCCAGAACCTCGAAGCCGCGCGCGATCAGGTCGGCGGCCGCGTCTGCCTTCATCGTCGCTACCCGCTTGTCGTCGCGTGCGCGCTGCGCTGCGTGGTCGAACTGCTCGGGGCTGGTGGTGGCAATGTCGATGAGTACGGACACGGTTTCGTCGTCGCCCTCGAACTCGATCAGCGCGGCAGCCTGGTCGAGGGTGAGTGAGTGGCTGACGATGGCGGATGCCGCGACGGCGTTCTCTGCGACAGCGATTCCGGCCTTGACTGTGGCGGGCTTGCTGCCCAGTCGCTTGGCGATCACGGCGGGGGTCAGTCCCTCGAAAGCCAACTGCTGGAATGCGGCAACCCGGTCGGCGTCGGTGACGGCCTCGCGGTGATCGTTCTCGGCCATCTGCTGCACGATGCGCTCGACGGTCGTTTCGTCGGCGGCAACGATGTAAGCGGGGATGGTGGCTAGTCCGGCCTCACGAGCGGCGAGGGTGCGGCGCTGACCTGCTCGCACGATGATGTTGCCCTGGTCGTCTCGCCGGGCGAGGATCGGCGTCAGGACGCCGTTTGCCTTGATGCTGGCCACGAACTCGCGGCCGAGCTGAGCTTCGGTGCGCACGTTGGCTTCTACAACGATCAGATTCGGGTCAATGTGCTCGATGGTGCCGACATTTACGGTGGTGTTAGTCATTGGGTTCTCTCTCCATCAACTGTTTTTTTGGCCTGTCTGGCAAGAGAAATCGATTGAGAGCGGGAGTGCTGTAGTGCAGGGTCGTGGAATACCGCAGCGCAGCGAGGATATGCCGCGAAAGCCCGAAACGAAGGCACGGAGCGAACTACGATGACCGGCCAGACAGACGAAAAAAAGAAACAAGGCGGCCGCGCAGCGGTCCCAGGCCCACAGGGCTCACCGGAGGTGGTTTCTCTGCCGATTAGGCAGCGCTCGACCACCAGAGCGAACCAGGGGCCAACATTCCGTTGACGGCCCAATAGCGGGCCATGCGGTGATCACCCCGGCCGTCGCGGTCGCGGGGGTAGAGCGGCCAGCTGCGTTCACCTGGCCGGCTGTCGGTGAATTCGAGAGTGCGGCTCGTGACGTGGAGTCGGCGCATGCGGGCTCGAGGCGCTGTGGTCATCCGGTCAATTTCTGCGTGCCACCATGCCCACACTTCACGTTCGGCTCGATACCGTTCGGTTCGATCAGCCAGGGCGCCGGCTACTCCCTCGGTGCGAGCTGCATGGTCCCGAAGATCCCTCTTGGACCTGGCCCAGCCCTCGGAGTGTTTGACGATGAGCTTGTGACGGCGGAGCCGGCTGAGGATGGTAGCGGTGTGCCTAGTCGAGACACCCAGTAGACGAGCAGCGGTTTCAACGGTCAGTGCGGGGATCTGGCGTAGGAGTGCGTAGACCTTCCCGGCGAGGTGTCCAAGGCCAGCACGGGTGAACAGGTCGTGGCGCTGGTCGGTGAGTTGGTTCTCGAGCTCAGTGACCAACGCGGCCCTGAGGTTAAAGAGTTCGGAGGGGGGGCGGGGGTTATTGAGTAGTTGTGGCCGGACTGTACCGGGGGTTGTGGAAAACTCGCGGAGTAGGCGCCATTCGGCGGCGTTGCCGTCATCGCAGGGCGTCACTCGTTCGATGAATCCATCCCGTGCGAGGGCTGTGAGGGCGTCTGCGGCCGTGGTGCGGCCGAGCCCTCCCATGAGTGCCAGGTCGCGGGTGGAGGCCGCTACGACCCGTTTCCCGGTCTGCAGGGTCAGGTAGGCCAGGGAGAGCAGGATTGTGCGCTGCGAGATTGCCTTCTCGGTGCGACCCCACCGGCCGGGGGAAGCCGTCAGGCGGCTCAGGAGCACGTCTACGTCGGTGACGAGGGCGTTCAGCTCCGTGAGGTCGGCGGGCTCACGGGAAGCCGGCAGCGGGCGTTGTACGGCCGCGAACTGCAGGGCCTTGGCCCACTGGCGTTCCAGTCGGGCGCGGGCTTCGCCCGTGGTTCGGTTGTGGCGGCTGCCTCGGCCGTTGTTCTTGGTGCGGTAGTGCTCCATGCCCGGCGCGCTCTTCGCTGCGTGCGCGACGTCGCCTAGCGTCCATCCGGCGTTGGCTGCGGAGAGCAGGCACGCAAACCCGGTCCAGCTGGGGTTGCTGCCGCCGCCGATCGTGGCCATGTGGGCGGTGCCTGCGCGGCTGAGGGTGCGGTGCGCCCTGTGGTGCTCGTTCACCGGACCGGCCGGGGCGCTGCCGGCTACGCGCAGCGCCGGCTTGCGCGTGTCGAGAGCCGCGGTGAGGGCGTCGAGGTCGTCGAGCGTCGTTGTGGCGGCGGTGAGGGCGTCGAGGTCGCCCCAGAGCACGGTGGAGCTGCTGCCGTCGCGGTGCGGCGACAGGGGCGGGCGGGCGGCGCCGGTACGCGGGTTGTTGAGCATGCCGTGGTCGAGGGTGCCGAAGTTGGCGTGTGCTGCGCCGGAGAGGGTGACCATGCGCCCGGCCGCCGCGCCCTCGCGGAGGGCAATCCAGATGTGCCGGCCGCCGGTGCCGGAGGACTGGCAGACGACGTGCGCGATCGACAGGCTGTCGAGGATGCGGGAGAGTGCGTCGCACTCGTCGTGAGCCTGTTCCATGAGGTCGACGTCGACCTCGCCCTTGATCTTGCCGTCGAAGTCGAAGCAGAGGACCCGGAAGAATCCGCGTTCGTCGGCCAGGTTCATCGCCCACGGCGTCGTGGGGGAGTGCGGCCCGACGCGTTGCACGCTGGGATAGGCGTTCTCGTCGAGACGGCCGTAGGCGTCCCGTTTCATCACGCGCACCTGGTCGCGGGGGCTGATTCGTCGCGTCAAATCCCAGGCTGTCCACGTTTTGGAGGACACGCCGGAAATATCTTGGCGCGTTTTGCGGTCGAAAACAGCGCTATCAGGTACTATCAGGTCATCACCTTCCTCCGGTTGGTGGTACTTCAAAGGCCCGGTTCAACCGGATCTTTACTGGAAGAGCTCGAACCTCGTGCCTGGCAGCTGAGAGGGTTTGAGCACCAATGCTTCAAGGCCCGTCGTGAAAACGACGGGCCTTATGCGTTAATCGGAGTCGATGGGCAGCTCCTCGTTGGTCTGCTTGGGCCACCACACGGGCAGGTTCGTACTTTCGTCAACCTCGATCTGAGCAACCAAGCGCTCAAAGAACACGGCAGAAGAAACTCCTGCGCTCTCCGCGATCGAGTCGAACCGCTCTTTTGACGCACGCTCAACCTCGTACCCGATGGAAATCGGGTCTTTCAGTGTGCCGCGTGCGCGACGTCGAGTAGCCATAGATCAATTGAACCCTAGCCCCATGGTTAACGCGCCAACGGTGTGGGCGTGTCGCATTTATTCGCCCTCATTTCGTGCCGGTCCACAAACGCGCGCTGATGCTGGGGCGGCCTGCACATCGTGAGGGTCGCTGAGTTGGCACGCCGGGCAAGCGGTGGCGGACAGCGGGCTGCTAATGCCACAGCTGCGGCAGGGCGAGCTGTTGACCGGCCGCGCTGCGCCCGCGGCGAGGTCAGCCGTGTTGCCGGAGGCGTCGAGGATCTGCACGTACGCGTCCGGGTGGATGGCCAGAGCGTAGGTGCCGGCTACGTCGATGACGTGGACTCGGACGGGCCGGTGCACCTGGCGGGCGGTCGCCGTGCAGCGGGCGATCACGCCCGCACGGAGCCGGGCCAGGTCGACGGCGACCAGCGGGAGAGAGGTTCCGTTGATCGTGAGTTCGCCGGTCAGGTTCTCGCGGATCGTCGCGTCGATCCGGGGGTAGGCAGGGATGAAGCTCATTCGTCGTAGTTCCGTGAACAGGTGTCGTCGCACAAGGTCTGGCCAAACAGCGCATAGAACTGTTCGGGATCTACCCAGTTAGGAGCAAGCGAGTCATTTGCGAGTGCTGCAACATCTGCGTTGGTAGTTCCAAAGGCGCTGACCCTGATATCAAGGTGGCAACCGGTACTAGGTGCTTCATTTCCGATCGCCGTGATTTGCTGACCGATGGCCACCTGGTCACCCACCGCTACGGCTCGATCCGTCACGTGACTGTGGAGGTAGGAGACGATGTAGCCCTCCGGGCTCTTGACCGAGAGGGTAAGCCGATCGGAAAGAGTGACCGTGCCGGGGGCGATCGCGTAGACCGGCGTCCCGCAAGCGCCTGAGAGGTCGTCTGCGGGGTGGTAAGTGCTGGCACCTGCGACACGACCTGGCCGGGGGCCATAGTTATCGCTCATGTTGAACGGCTTTGTGAGCGGGAACCCTACGGGGCCGTCAGCGCAGCCTCCCGATGCCGGCGCAGCGGCCGCTCCCTCTTGGCTGGTGTCGCCATTGAGGGCCGCGGTGATCTGTCCAGCACCGTCCCAATACGTTGTGTAGAAGTAGGGATCGGCGTTTCCCTGGACGGCATGTGCGGCGAGCGTCGGTTCAATCGATTCCCAGTTCGCTACGCCCGGAAGTCGCTCATAGAACTTGGTGGCAGATGTGAACGGGTCGAGACGCTCTTCGGTGGTTCCCCAGCTGCTTTGCTGCTGGAAGGGACCGATTGAATCGGCAATTGATCCGTCTGGGTTAATCGCGTTGTCACCGTACGTGAGCGATTGGAGGCTGGATTCACCCATAGCCGTCATGACGCCGAGCTGCTGCGCCCGCGCGTTTAGGCCGAGCTGCTTTGCCGCGTTCATGATCCCCGCGGCGACCACAAGCTGGTCGTGGTCGAAGCCGGCTATCGGTCCCGAAGGGACCTTGGAGACGTCGACGGTTGAGGCAGTGCCGCCGCCGCACGCGGCCGCGGCGCTACTGCCACCTCCCATGAGAATCAGAAAGATCCCGAAAATCCCGCCGATTACTAGGACGGGTACTAGCAACAAGACGATTGCGCCCCCAGAGCCGTTCTTTTCCCCCACGGTTGTCTACCTGGCTGGGGGTGTGAGTCGGTCGGCCAGCCACGCGTCGGTCGGAGCCTGGCGAGTGAGTGAAACGACGTAGGGCCCGATGTTCGTCGGGACGCTCACGAGCAGCGCGTATTCGGTGGCTCCGTCAACGACGGATCCTGCGCCCGTGACTTCGTTCACGGGCACCTTGGCGGGGTTGGTACCGGCGTATGCCGTGCCTGCTTCCTGGGTGAGGTATGGATACAGGCCATTGATCCACGTCGTTTCATCGACGCCTGGGCGAGCGAACGCAGTCATTAGTTTCTCTGCGACGGTCACCGCGGCAGCAACGCTCGTCTCGTCAGCCGGCGCCGGCGTGGCAATCTCGATTCCGTCGTGCAGGTCGTCAACTGGTGCCGACTCTGTTGGAATCGCGCTCGAGGTGGACGCCGGTGTGACGTCGGCCTGCGTGGAGCAGGCAGAGAGTCCCGCGACGGTTACCGTGACGGCCAGAATGGCCGTTACAGCCCTCACAGGCCCTCTGCGACGGCTGCTGCAGCTGCGAGCCATGCGCGCTTCGTAGCGGGAGCCAGAGCGTCGTAGCGGAGCTTTCCGCCGTGCAGCGCGTCGTCATACGGGATGGTGACAGCGCGGCGGGCGAGAACGGCGAAGCCGTCCGCGATCGCCTGGGCGCCGCTGGCCGTTTTTTCGGACTGAGAGACGATGACGACGGCGTTGGCTGCGAGCTGCGCGGAACGCTCGTCGCGCTGCGCGAGTGCTTCGAGCAGGAGGGCGCCGGCCTCGGCGGATTCGTCGAGGGCGGTCGTGGCGATGACGAGCTGGTTTGTCCGCTCGATCATCTGCTGCCAGCGTTCGGCGCTCTCGTCGTTGCCGGAGTCAACGAACACGAGCCGGAAGTATTTGCTGGCGACCTGGTGGAGTGAGTCGAACTCTGCGCGGGTGATCTTCTGTTCGGCTGACAAGACGATGGGGTTGGAGCGAAGCACGTCGTACTTGTCGCCGGTCTGGTGGTGCACGTAGTGCGCCAGATCCGACGATTGCGCGCCGGGCGAGAGTAGGCGGTTGGTCTGGGGCAGCAAGTCCTGCACGGTGGCGTCGTGGCCGCCTTGTTCCGTGCGCCAGCCGAGCGTGCCGCGCGTCTCGTTGTTATCCCATGCGAGTACCCCGGATCCGCCGTAGCGGGCGAACACGGCCGCCAGGATCGCGGTCGAGGGCGTCTTGTTGGCCCCGCCTTTGCCGTTCACGATGGAGATAGTTCGCGGGCCTGCCCAGTGCTGACTAACCGCGTGCACGTCGGCACGTTCGGCCATTTCCTCAGCGGATGGGGCGACCTGGATTCCGGCCCGGCTGAGCATTCCGCGCCAGCCTCTCGACGCGGGCTCCTGCGGGGTTTCCTGAACGAGGAAGGATGCTCGTGCAGCGCGGCGCTCACTGGTGACGACGGGCTCGGCTGCGTCCTTGATTGCCGCCCTGGTCGTGGCCGGCGGCGGGCTGATCATCGCGGCGGGTGCGACTGCTGGCGCGTCCTTAACCTTGCTCTGGGCGGCGGGTGGTGCAGTGACGATCCGCGAGGGCGTGGTGTCGTCTTTTTCGTTGTAGACGAAATCGCCCACGGCCTCCACCTTGCCGTCAGGGTGAACGTTCAGCCGACCCTGGCCCAGCGCGTCATCGGTGACCAACAGCACGGGACGTCCAGCCATGCGGGCGCGGCCCGTCACCTGAGAGAAGATCTGGGTGCGCACATCGGCATCGTCCGTCCCGGTGACGTCGTGCTTCACGCCGTCGACGTCGAGGACGCCAGTCAGGTCGCCCCGAACAGTCGCGTAGATGGTGGGCTGGTCTGGATCGTGCTGAGCCATAGTCGGCCTTTCGATTTTGGGTTAGTCGGTGATGTTGTTGCTACGGCGGAGCAGCCATGCTTTGAAGTCATCGCGAAGGATGACCCAAACCTTGCCTATCTTGATGGCCGGCAAGGGGTCGTCACTGTCTTTGGTGATGAGGTTTCGGATCGTGATGACTGTCACGCCGAACAATTCGGCCGCTTGTTCTGGGGAGAGCGTCTTTGGCAGGTCCGCAAACATGTCGTCAAGTGCGGTCACGTCAAAAGCTCCATGCTGATTCATATCGGCAGTCTAGATCTTTAACGACACGTATGGAACTGTATCGATATTCACGAGCTACTATAGGGGTCATAGGTTCGCTTCCGTTCAAAGAGGGGGGCCGGGTACGTGAGACTAATTATCGCGTGGGAACGTCACAGGAATTCGTCATACTTGAACCCGCGATAGCGAAGGAGAACCCGTGTCGGATACCCAGCACCCCTGGCTCACAGAACCAATCGAGCCCGAAGACACCCTCATCCCGGTAGTTGAAGAGTCCCGTGAGCTTCCGCGACCACAGACGCCGCAGCCTGGTGTGCCTGCACCAGACATGGCCGACCGCCTGCCACGCCGCGACGTGAACCGCCCCGCGACTCTCTGGTGGCTCGGCGTTCACGGGGGCGCGGGCGAAAGCACTCTGGCGGCCACTGTCGCCGGCTCGCGCTCGGCCGGGCATGCCTGGCCAACAGCAAACGACGGATCACTGTCCAACGTGATCCTGGTCGCCCGGTCCAACGCGAACGGGCTGGCTGCTGCACAACGTGCCGCAACAGAGTGGGCGTCTGGCTCGCTCCCGATGGTCCGTCTGCTGGGCCTCGTCATCGTCGCTGACTCACGCGGCAAGCTTCCCAAGCCCCTCCGCGACCTGGCACAGGTCGTCTCCGGCGGGGTCCCGCAAGTTTGGCAAGTCCCCTGGGTTGAGGAATGGCGGCTCGGAGAGCCGTTCGACCTCGACTCCTCACCCAAAGAAGTCCGTGCGTTGGCCGCCTCGGTCACCGCCCTGATCGCACCAACCGCCTAACCGAAAGGACTCACCATGTCTGTTCTGCACATCGCAGTTGAAACGCTGACCAACGTCGTCGCCGCCATTCCCGAGCCGGGAGATGGCACGCCCCCCGGAGCTGAAAAGTTCCAGGAAGTCATGGGCTGGGTCAAGTGGATCGCCCTGGGCGTGGCCATCATCGGCGTCATGATCATCGGCGCGAAGCTCGCCATCGAGAGCCGCCGCGGTGAGGGTGGAGCAGCCCTCGGGTCGCTCGGAACGGCGATGGCCGGTGTGATCGTCATCTCTGCCGCCGCCTCACTCGTCGGCTTCTTCGTCAGCTGACAGCAGCCGGCACCACCCAACCAACACAGCAATAAGAGGGGGGACTTATGTCCGACCAGTCAGAACAGCAGAACCCATTTCGCAGCCGACGATTTGTCCTTTCTATGGTGATCGTCGCAGTCATCGCGCTTCTCGCGGTGATCGTTCTCGTCAGCAACCTCCTTGGAGGCAAAGACGAGACAGCACCGACAGCCTCCCCCCTCCCGTCGACGACGGCGGTTCCCGTTGACAGCGATCCAAGCTCGTGTGGCTTGGAGGGTTACGAAACAACTGCGTCGCTCACCGACGCACCCGATACCACTTGGACTCTCGTTGGAACGGTAGCGGCGCCCTCGGACCCGGAAGGTTCTGGGCCGGGCGTGACCGACTCGTCCGGTTTCCGTAGCTGCTACGCACACACAGCAGAGGGTGCGCTCTTTGCGGCTGCCAACTACGTCGCCCTCGGCACCGATGCCACCATGTACGACAAGATGAGCGCTCTCGTTGCACCTGGCCCGGGACGTGACGCACTGATCGCGATGACTGAGGGCGCCGACAGCGGCGCGTCCAGCGATCGCGCCCAGGTCGCCGGGTTTGCTATCAACTCCTTTGACGAGAAGGCCGCAACAGTTGACCTAGCGCTGAACTACAACGACGGCCAGATGGTGAGCTTGCCAATCAAACTCGTGTGGTCAGCGGGGGACTGGAAGATCGTTGTAGCCGATGACGGCAGCATGCCTATTGCTCCAGCCGCCCTCAATGGACTTGGTGGCTACACACCCTGGTCAGGCGCGTAAGAATGTGCAACGGGTGGGACGTCGTTTGCGGGGGCAAAGAGGCCGTCGGAGGTGCTATCGCTGACTTCGCCAACGACCAGCTGCAGAACCTCGTTGACAGCATCGTGGAAACCGTGGGCACCGCCGTACAGGCCATGGCCACGGTTTGGGTAATGATTCCCACTCCTAACCTGACGCAGAGCGAGGGGGAGGTGACAACGGTCGGCAATTCGGCCTCAGCCGCTACAGGTTCCGAGGGGTTTGCGACCATCCTCGGATACGTCGTGTGGATCTCACTGGCAATCTGCATCATGTCCGTTATCGCTGCAGGCGCGATGCTGGCGTTGAACCACCGTCGAGGTGAGGGCAGCGCACACATGGGTCGACTCGGGATAGTTCTCGTCGCGGTCATGCTTATCTCAGCTGCCAGCGCAATCGTGGCCGGACTCATCCCTGCCATAGGCACGTCTGGCGGTAGCGGTCCGGTAGCCTATCTCCAAGACTCCCTCTGGTGGTACGTCGCTGGCTTCGCGGTCCTGTCCGTCATCGTTGCCGGTCTAAGAATGGCTTGGACTCAGCGCATGCAGCCAGGCAAGGAACTGCTGCAGTCCTTGCTCACTCTCGTTGTCGTATCTTCGGCGGGCCTGACGGCAGTCGGTCTTGCCGTCGCTGCGGCGGACGGCTTCTCCGTCTGGATCCTCGACGGCGCCGCTGACGGGGACTTCAAGGCGAACATAACGGCAACACTGGGCGTCGCTTCGTCGAGCGGAATCGGCCTCATTGCGATGTTGATCCTCGGCACCATAACCATTCTGATGAGCTACGTGCAGGTCTTCCTCATGGTCATCCGGGGCGGCATGCTCGTCATCCTGGCAGGAATCCTCCCGATCACTGCGGCCTTCACCAACACCGAAACCGGCCGAGCCTGGTTCAAAAAGTCCATTGGGTGGATCGTCGCTTTCATCCTCTACAAGCCGGCCGCCGCGATTGTTTATGCGGCCGCGTTCAAGCTCACAGGCAGCAACCTCTTCGTGGAAGACAGCACCGGCCTGGTCAAAATGTTGACCGGCCTTGCGCTGATGGCGATGGCACTTGTAGCCCTCCCAGCTCTGATGAAGTTCGTCGCGCCGATGGTTTCCCAAACTGGTGGTGGCGGGGGTGCGGCGATGGCGCTGGCGGCAGCCGGAGCCGGTGCGATCGGCGAGGTCGCGTCGGGAGCCATGAAGAAGCTCAGCTCGAGCACCGGTTCCAGCGCAAGCGGCGGCGGTGGTGGCGGTGGGGATGACGCCTCTGGTTCTAAGAAAACTGCCTCACCTTCCCCTGCGCCATCCTCGACGGGTGGCGGCGGCGGTGGCGGCCCAACAGGCGGCGGCGCTGCGGCCGGCAAAGCCGCATCCACGGGCGGCGCAGGCGGCGGCGCAGCTGCAGCAGGTGGCGGTGCAGCGGCCGCAGCCGGCCCAGTGGGGATCGGTTTGGCCGCCGCTCAGAAGGCCGGCGAGACAGGCAAGAAAGCTGCTGCGGCAGCCAAGAGCGCGACTGAGGATGCCGCCGGTGGCGGCCCAACGGGGAACTAGGGGATCACATTGTCTAACTCGACTATCCGCACGTACGGTAACTGGCGTCAGCCAACGTCGCCGGGCCTACTGGGCCTCGGATCGATCAGCACGGGTGTGCTGCTCCTGGGGCTCATCGCCACGATTATGACCGTGATGGCGTCGACCCTGACGAACGCGATCGGCGTTTTTCTCGTCATGGTCGCCGCACTGTCCACGGTGGCAGTCAAGGACAAGCACGGCCAGAGCGTGATTGTCCGGGCTACCAACCGCTTCAATTTCATGCGCGCCCGAAACTCGGGAGCCAACGTGTACCGTTCTGGCCCGCTGGGGCGCACAAAATGGGGTACGAACCAGCTCCCCGGACTCGCGGCCCAATCGCGGTTGAGCGAACACCTGGACTCCTACCAGCGTCCCTTTGCCCTTCTGTCCGTTCCGTCGTCGGGCGACTACACGGTAATCATCGGGACGGAGCCTGACGGCGCCGCCCTCGTCGATCAAGAACAGGTCGACGGCTGGGTGGCCGACTGGGGACACTGGCTCGCCAACCTCGGAGACGAGGCTGGCATCGTTGCCGCTGCGGTGACGATTGAGACAGCTCCCGACACCGGCACGAGGCTGCGCGGCGAGGTCACCACCAACATCGATCCGGAAGCACCTGCGTACGCCCGGGCGATGCTCAACGAGGTTGTGGCCACGTATCCGTCCGGTTCAGCGTCCGTTCGGGCGTATGTGTCGGTGACGTTCAGTGCCGCCGCTCGTGCGAACGGTCGACGTCGTGACGCCGATGAGATGGCGCGCGAGCTTGCAGCACGCCTGCCCGGGCTCACACAGGGACTCTCAGCCACCGGGGCCGGTGCAGCTCGCCCTCTCTCGGCGCAGGAACTCTGCGAGGTCATCCGAATTGCGTACGACCCCGAAGTGGCCACGCTGATCGACGACGCACACGCGGACGGCGAAAGCACCGGTCTGCGTTGGCCCGATGTTGGCCCGTCCGGTCACCAGTCCAACTGGGACTCCTACCGGCACGACAGTGCCGTGTCGGTGACGTGGCAGATGACGGAGGCTCCGCGCGGCATTGTTCAGGCCAACATCTTGACCAGGTTCCTCGCCCCTCACCGTGACATTGCCCGCAAGCGAGTCACCTGGCTCTACCGGCCCATCGACGCCGGCCGGGCCGCTGCGATCGTGCAGGCGGACGTGCGGGCGGCAAGCTTCAATGAGTCAGCCAACGATCGGCCCTCCGCCCGGGCAGTCGTGGGAACCCGCGCAGCCCTGGCGACCGCTGCGGAAGAGGCATCTGGCGCTGGACTGGTCAACTTCGGCATGCTCGCCACGGCGACCGTCATGGACGTTGAGCGTCTCGCGGACGCCCGCGCTGCGATGGACAACATGTCGTCGACGGCGCGGCTCCGGTTGCGCGTCGTCACCGGCGGCCAGGATTCCGCGTTCGCGGCCGCATTGCCGCTGGGCTTGGTCCTGCCGAAGCACCTGAAACTGCCTGCCGAACTGCGCGGGAACATCTAATGAGCTGGTTCACAAAGCCCGCGTCGCCCCTCAGTGGAGCAGGCCGCGCGGCTGCAAAGGCCGCAGCGACCGCGGCTGCCAAGCCCATCACGCGCCGCCCGCCCGCTCGCGGGTGGCCGGGACGCGGAGGGGGCGAAACGATGGTGATTTCTCCCGCACCTGAGTGGCGCGGAACCACCGTTCAGGTCTGCGGCCTCTGGCCGTTCGGCGTAGGCACGGGTGCCCCGATGATCGGTGTGCCGCTCGGCCGGCACCTGATCAATCGCGGCACCGTCTGCTGTGATCCAATTAGCTGGTTCCAGCGTGCCAACCTGATTTCAAACCCTTCGGCCTTCGTGCTCGGCAAGCCCGGCCTAGGCAAGTCCACGCTCATCCGCCGGATGGCGACGGGGCTGGCCGGCTATGGCGTGCAGCCCCTCATCCTCGGGGATTTGAAGCCCGACTACGTGGACCTCGTCAAGGAGATGAAGGGGCAGGTCATTACCCTCGGCCGCGGCCGCGGGTACCTGAATATTCTGGATCCCGGCGAAGCCGGCGAGGCCGCGCAGCTGCTCCGCGATGCCGCCAACCGCGAACGCAAAGCGATCGCAGAAGAGGAAGCCGAGCTAGCCCAGCTCCGCGCCGCCGATGTACCCGACGACAAGATTGCTGCACAGGTGATCCGAGAGCGCTCCGCGCAGCTCGTCGGTTCGATGCCCGTCCACGCCGAGAACATCACGCGCAATGAGCGCCTTGCGACACAGGTTCTGCAGGACGCCCACGGGCGTCGCCTCACGATGGTGTCCGCTCTGCTTACGATCATGCGCCGAGAGCCGCCGACTGACCGTGAAGAGACGATTATCGACGCGGCGCTCAAATACCTGGACGCGCATCACGACGGGATTCCGGTCCTCAGCGATCTTCTCGAACTGATCCGGAAGGCACCTGTTGAACTACGTTCCGTAGCCCTGGACCGTGGCGATATGGGCCGCTATCAGGAAATTACGGAGAACCTGGAAGCGTCCCTCATAGGCCTCGTCTCCGGCGGTCGCTTGGGTGAATTGTTCTCCCAGCAGACCACTGTACGGATGAAGCGTGACCGCCCGGTGGTCTATGACGTGTCAAGCATCGATGACTCGGAGATGGACCTGCAGGCCGCAGTGCTGCTGGCGTGCTGGTCGGCGGGCTTCGGCACGGTCAACGTGGCGACGGCCCTGGCCGACGCCGAGCTAGAACCGCGCCGACACTACTTCGTCATCCTCGACGAGCTGTGGCGGGCGCTGCGCGCCGGCCGTGGCATGGTCGACCGGGTGGACGCTCTGACGCGGCTGAACCGGGCGCGGGGCGTGGGCATGGCCATGATTTCTCACACCATGAGCGACCTCATGTCACTGAGTAATGAAGAAGACCGGATGAAAGCCAAGGGCTTTGTCGAGCGTTCCGGGATGGTCATTTGCGGCGGCCTCCCGGCCTCAGAAATGCCGTTGCTCAACAGCGCGATCACCATGAGCGCGGCCGAGCAGAGCATGCTGCAGGGCTGGCAGGATCCGCCCGCGTGGGATCCGGTGAGCGGGAAGGAAACCGACCCGCCCGGGCGCGGCAAGTTCCTGATCAAGGTCGGTGGCCGACCCGGCATCCCTCTGAATGTGGAACTGACGCAGGCAGAGTTGCACTCCAACGACACCAACCAGCTTTGGCACGACGTGTCTCGGACAGGCGTTGTCGATCGCGAGGTGACGGTGTGAGCCAGGCAACGGATCGTCGCAAGCAGAACGCCGGAGGCAGCGACGGCGTTCTCATTTGGGTGTTCATCGGCCTGGCCGTCGTGCTCGTCGGCGGCATTTGGGGCGCGATGGTTTTCGGGTCGAAAATCGCCGGGGTGAACCCGGATCTTCCGAGCGATCCTTTCGAGATTGTCTTCGGCACGCTCAAAGGGACGTACGCGTGGCCCCTGGCCGCGACGTGGATCGTTGTCATCGCAGCTGTGGTCGTGTTGGTCCTGGTGATCCTCGTGGCCGTCCAGGTGAACCGGGGGCGGTCCAAGCGCAGCCGAGTCGACAGCGCAGCTCGCTACATGGGTCGAGGGAAAGACCTGGCGGCGCTCACAACGAAGGGCGCGCGCGCCACGGCGCAGCGGCTCGGAGTGACGGACTGGTTAGGTGTTCCCATCGGAGTCACTGTGGCGGGACGTCAGTGGCTTTATGGCTCTCCTGAGGACATGCACGTAGATATCTGGGGGCCTCGTACGGGTAAGTCGACCAGCCGAGCGATCCCGGCGATTCTGAGCGCACCTGGTGCGGTCCTCACGACGTCGAACAAGCGCGACGTCCTCGATGCGACTCGTGATGTGCGATCGGCCAACGGGTCGAAGGTGTGGGCGTTTGACCCGCAAGCCATCGCCCGTGAGGAACCCCGCTGGTGGTGGAACCCACTCTCGTATGTGACCGACGATGTGCGTGCCGCGAAGATGGCCGCGCATTTTTCGTCGTCGACGATGAGCGGCGGCGGTAGTGAAAACTCGTCGTACTTCAACCGGGCCGGCGAGAACCTTCTCGCGGGTTTTCTCCTGGCCGCGGCCCTTGGCCAGAAGCCAATCACTCAGGTGTTCACTTGGACGACTAAGCCGGGCGATCAGGAACCGGTGCGGATCCTGGAAGATCACGGATACGACGGCATGGCCGACGCCGTGGCCGGCGAAGTGAATGGCGAGCCGAAACGACGCGACAGCGTGTACGGCACCGCGGCGCAAATGGTCGACTGCTTGAAGATCAGCGGCATTGCCCGCTGGGTGACGCCGCTGGGCGGCAACGCCCAAGCGGATCGGCGGCCGCAGTTTGACCCCGACGCGTTCGTGCGCAGCCAAGACACTCTCTACAGTCTCTCCAAGGAAGGTCAAGGCAGTGCCGGCCCGCTTGTGACAGCGTTGACCGCGATCACGGTTGAGGCCGCTGAGGAGCTGGCCACGACCCAGCCCGGCGGTCGCCTGGTTGTTCCGATGCTCGGTGTTCTCGATGAGGCCGCGAACGTCTGCCGCTGGCGCAACTTGCCTGACCTGTACTCGCACTACGGTTCACGCGGCATCGTCCTCATGACGATCCTGCAGTCCTGGTCACAAGGCGTCGAAGTCTGGGGCCGCGAGGGAATGCGCAAGCTCTGGTCAGCCTCAAACATCAAGGTCTACGGCGGCGGCGTAGCCGAAACGGAATTCCTCGGTGAACTATCCCAGCTCATCGGTGATTTCACCCTCCGAACATCGTCCGTGTCAGTGGGCAAGGGACAGCGGTCGACGTCGCTAGCCCACCGCCGAGAGCACACCTTCGAGGTCTCAGAGCTCACCTCGCTGCCTCGCGGCCGCGCCGTCGTCTTTGCGTCCGGTGCCCCGGCCACATTGGTGGCCACTGTGCCGTGGATGGCAGGCAAGCAAGCCGAAGCTGTACGGGCCTCGATTGCCGCCCATGACCCTAGCAGCACGTCGCCTCTGCCGGCGTCGGAGACGTCGGCATATCCGCATCGAGACGATAAGAGATTTGGGTACCCAGGATGAGCGGCGCATTCGACGACCTGGACGACGACCTCGATGCCGTCTCCGACGACAAGTCGGGGGAAGAAGCCCCGGCGCCCACCCTGGTCTTCGGGTCCGTCGACGAGTTCGTGCGCGAACAGCTGAGCCAGACCTACCGGCGGGTGGTGGGCCCGTCAAACCGTGCCTCAAGGCGCTGGGCAGCGGAATGGTGGAGGTCACCCGAAGCCATCGCCCGCCTCGAGGCGCTGTGGCGTTCTTGGGAACATTTGCGGCTCGACGGGGCCACCGGATCGAGCACCTGGTGGCGCGACCACCTGGACCACCACATGCCAATTCTGATGAGCGCTGACGGGCCCTTCGCAGACTCAGAAGATCAGAACAAACCGGGGGAGCCGTTGCCCTACGCGCCGCCGCCGGCTGGCATGTTCCCCGACGTACGAGTCTGAACAAAATACTCTTTGTGATCACGATCGAGATGCGTGGGCCATATCCGATGGTTCCGGCTACCACGCAAAGCTCTCGGCGACCGCCCAGACACCCGACGCGCTTTGAAAGTGTAGATAATGTATACTTTTCAAGTATGAGCGTGATTGTTGAGCCGATCTTGGAGGAACTGGCCTCGGGCCAGTGGGGTCTGTTCACGGCCGCGCAGGCGAGGGCTCGCGGGGTTAGTCGAGCTAATCTCTCGCATCGGGAGCGGGATGGACGTCTGGAGCGTCTCGCTCACGGCGTGTACCGGCTCGGCGGCGTTCCGGTGGCGCCGCTGGATGATCTCCATGCCGCCTGGATGTCGACTGTTCCGGAACTGCTGGCCTGGGAACGGCTCGAGAACCCGCACGTTGTGATCGGCGGTGCGGCTGCGGCCTCGGTGCATGAGGCTGGCGATATCGAGCCAGCCCCGTATCGGATGATCACCAACGAGCGTCGCCAGACCCAACGACCAGACATCGCATACTCACGGCGCCAGCTGGAACCGCGAGACGTCGTCGTAATCGAGGGCCTCCCGGTGACGAGCATTGAGCGCACCGTCGCTGATCTTGTCGATGAGGTGGGGGATCTCTCCCTGGTTGGGGATGTTCTGGCCGACGCAACCCGAGGAGAGCGCGCCGTCGACCTGTATCATCTGAGTCTCCTCCTGGCGCCGTACGCGACAAAGTACGGGCATCCTCGACGGGACGGCACAGCGCTTCTCGAACAAATACGCCGGAGTGCCGGCATCGACGATGTCGCCGCAGCTCGTGCGCTCATTCAGCGCCCTGCTGTCGGTGCCGCCCTCGAGCAGGTCATCACGCGGGAAGTAGCGGAACAGCTCAGGGTCATCGCTGAGAGACTTCAGTTCAACCTGCAAGGGAGCACTCAGTTCAGTGAACAGCTCGAACAGATGATCGCACCGATGATCCAAGCGCAGAGCCGCCTCGCTTCCGAAATCGCGGACGTCGTTCTGTCCCCATTTCTGGAACACCATCGCGAACAGATGGAGCAGATTTCCAAGGGCATCGCGGCCCAGATGTCTGGTATCACAATGCCCAAAATCTCAGTTCCCGCCAGGACGTTCCGTGGGGCTGTGAACCCAACAATCACGATACCCGCGGTGCCTACATCTAGCGTCAGCGCACCCAAGCGTCCGGGTGCTACAGAGGCACACGCTGACGGGGCACCGTCCAGTGCAGAGGAACAGATCGATGGCAACTGACCCCTACCCAGACGGACGGGCGATGCTCGCCGCTCTCAAAGAGAAGGCACGCTCCGCGCACCACGCTGGACTGGGGACCTCGATCCAGAGCCTCCAGGATCTGGCCATCTTCGACCGCTTTCTCTGCCGGGTTTTCTCCGTGGACGATTGCCCGTTCGCACTGAAAGGCGGAACGAGCATGCTCGCGCGTCTGCCCGGAGCCCGGAGAACAACCGACGTCGACCTCGAAACAGCAGCGATGAGCATCGATGAGGCCATCACCCAGCTCACGGCGTCCGCCGGTGTTGATCTAGGCGATCATCTCGAGTTCCGATATCTTCATCACCGCGATACGGGCGGGCCCAACCAGCCGGGTCTGCAGGCTGCTGAGGTCACGTACAGCGTCACCGTCCGAGGTGTAGGCACCCGGAACCCGATCAAGGTCGACCTGGCCATCCACAAGCGCACGCCGACAGCGCCGCTGGAGAAGATCGTCCCAGCGTTCCGGCTCGACCTGCCCCGCCTCGGTACTGTCTATGCCTATCAAGCGATCGCCGTTGAGGACCAGATCGCGGATAAAGCCTGCGCCACGATGTCGATCTATGGGGGCCTTCCCTCGACCCGATCGAAAGACCTCATTGACTTGGCCATCCTCGCCCGAACAGTGCGGATCGATGCCCGTCAACTCCGCAGCAGCGTCTTCACAGAATCGGCTCACCGGCATTTGCCCGCATTCATGACGCTCGCGGTGCCCCGATCGATGACTGACCCGTATCCCAACGGAGCAAAGAACGTGGCAGTCCTCAGCGATCTCCTCAATCCAGACGATGCAATTGAGCTGGTCAATAGGATACTGCGTCCTGCTCTTAGTGGCGAGATTGAAGAAGGGTGCTGGGATCCCACCCAACAGGAGTGGGTCGCCCGCACATAGCGATCGGGACCTGTCGTCTGGAATCGTGCCCAAACGTCCACCACCTCAGGCTGGCGATAATTCCCCAGCAACGTGCTGGGAAATTTCGACCTAGTGAGACAGTATCCGCCCGACGAGCGCGTCTGTGGTGCTTGGGTGAGTATTCGCGGGATTGGGGGCCGCGGGGTATTGCCTTCGGGGGCCATCGGTATTGTCCTGCGGTGCCAGCGAATGTCCGACGTATCAAACAGATAACCATGATCTGAGCTCCGCCTGATTCGTGATCTTGAGGCCTCGGCAACACCGGCCTGACGCTTGGTCTGCTTTGATTGGCGAATGACCAACCAACAATCCGCTCCAGCGAAAAGGTTTTTGGTTGAGCCGCTTAGCTACCGGCAAACCGCGCTGTTTGCCATCGCGCCCGCCGTAACGCTCATGGTGATTGGGCTCGGCTTGCCGGTGCTGATTAAATTGAATCTTGATCAGCAGAACGCCTTGGTCACGCTCGTTCAGGGCGGCAAGACTCTTGCCGAGCATCTCGGGTGGATAATTCCGGTAATCATCGCCGCGCTACTCGGTTTTCTCGCTGCCGCTCTGGCTGGCAACGGCCACTCTGACGCCGTCGAGGCGGACAGGCTTCGACGAGTTCTCGGGGGGACCGGTCTTTTGCTGGGAACGGCAGGCGTTCTGATTGCGGTATACGTCGGGATCTACGCAGCCACGTCGCCTCACTGGGCCTTGTTTCTCGCGCTGATCCCAGCGACGGTCTTAATTGGCTTCCTCGCTCTTTTTATAGGGCGTTACGTCGCTTTTAGCGACGATGAACAGCTCACAGAACTGGACGCCGCAATGCTCCTCCGAAAGGAGCGGATGAGCACTCTAGGAGAGCGTTCGTTGCGGCCGTGGTGGGTTGCCATACTGACCAGTGCGATCGCGATCGCACTGACAGCAGCAGGTGTTGCGGTGTCGCTGAGAACCGAAAAATCTTTGGATATTTTCATCATCGTGTTGATATTGGGTTTCGCAGCCAGTCTGGTTGTTCTCTCGTTCGGTTGGTTGATCCTTGTCGCTACATATACCGATACGACGAAGTCCCAATTCATGACATGGGCTCCGGCACTGGGCGTCTACCTCATCATCGCGGGGCTCATCGTAAACGTGATGTTCGTCAACCATGGGCTCTGGGCTGGGTTTGGAAGCCTTTTGATTGGCGGGGGTTGCCTCTTTGTCCTGCTCTTTCCTCGCAAGCAGCAAGGCCAGTGGCTGCTCAACAGGAGTGTCAACGGTTTGGCCGCCGCCTCAGCGCACAAACGGCTAGTTGACCAGCAGGCCACGGATTCCGCTCGTCGTGACACGCTGCTCTTGAGCCTTGCGGACGAACCATCTGCAAACTGGCTCAAGCGAAAGTTAGCCACGCTATTGGCACTCGCTTAATCGGTGCCATTGCGCTGACCGGAGCAACCGTGCGCTTGGCCACCGACTCCACCACAACCGTAATTGTCGCGAGTCAATTGCTGATTCATACGCAGCTCGTCGAGGACGCATAGGCAGCACTGAACTGGGTGATCTCGTCGGCACGCACCCCAGCAATGTTGGACCTATTCTCAAGGGCTCGATCGAGCGGGGCTGCTCGCACCGTCTCGGGGCGCAGGTTCCACTACGTTTACGGGATAGCTCGCCTCGCTGGCGCCCGGTGTCATCGGCGGAGGTGTCTCTGTTTACGACGACCCGGCGAACGTGAACTGGGCCTCCACCGGGAGCAAAATCGCCAAGGTCGGGCGCCGAGGAGATCCCGAGCAAATCATTGCTAGGGTCAACGCCACGCCCAAGCTTCCTCGCCCACGCACGGCAACGCTGCGACGTCTTCTGTGCCATACTCCGCGACCCCCCGAACTGGGGGCAGACCCCCATTCAAGGGTCCTATAACTTTCACCTAGCAGGTTTGCGTGAGTTTCCTGTGCGGAGGTCGTCGTGTAGTCGCCCCGCCGTGTTTTGGGGGACTTCGTGCTGAAGCCGATGCAGTCTGCTTTTCGTTTGCAATTGGGGATTGTCCTGGCTCTGGCTTTGGTCGGCGGGTTTCTTCAACCCGTTGAACCGGCCGAGGCGGAGGCCTCTCAGGCGCAAAGTCTGGATCCGGCCGTGCTGGCCCCATTGGTTTCGCCTGCCTTGGAGGACGTGGCGACAACGGACCCGACGAAGGAGTCGGGATTTGAAGCGGCGGTGACGGAGCCGATGAAAGCGGAAGTGGCACCTGCTCCGGTGGCCGAGCTTGACGAGCCCGTTGATGTGTCCCGATTTGACGAGGACACCTCCGAGGTCGTCTCGCGTGGCGAGTTCCAGCAGGTGTATCTCAACGAGGACGGGTCGAAGACGACTCGGCTGTCGCCGGTTCCACTGAACGTGAAAGCCGAAGATGGGAAGTGGACCCCAGTCGAGACGACTGTCGGTCCAGTCAACGAGGGCGTCGCCGAGGTGGAGAATCACCCTCTGGATCCGCAGTTCGCGGACACGGCGAGTGAAACGGATGCTCTCACGGTCAGTTCCGGCAAATACGAGGTCGGATTCACTTTGGAGGACGCGGCGGACAGCTCGTTGGAACTTCAGGCGTCCTCGCAAAAACGGTTGCCGCTGAATGAAGTTTTGTATCCAAACGTGTTCGAAGGAGTGGACCTGGCATATGAGGTCAATGCGGATGGGGTTAAGGAGACCCTTGTGTTGCAGGACCTGCCGGTGGCATCGGAGGACTCGTGGACCTGGCTAATTTCGGCGCCGGGGCTGGAGCTCGAGAAGACGGAAGCGGGCGAGATCCTGTTCCTGGATGCGGCCGGGGCTGTGAAGCTGGTGATACCGACCCCATTAATGTGGGACTCATCCGGGGTGAAGAACGTGCGGGAGCCGGCCGAGAAGGTCGTGGACTCGACCCTGGTGAAGCGGGGCTCGGACTGGGCGTTCACATTGCAACCAGACCGAGAGTGGTTGGCCGACCCGGACCGGGAGTATCCAGTCTCCGTCGACCCGACGACAAATATTGTGCAGAACGATGTGCACGCGTACAAATCAGATGGGTCAAACCTGAACGGTGTCATCCGGATCGGGAACACCAGGGAGAACAACACCGACCGATATTGGCGAACGGTGCTGCACTACAACTACGAGCAGCTGTTCGGAAAGCAGGTCCTCGGGGCGGCGTTGTACGGACGGTACGACGGCGGAGGCACACAGGAAGGCTTCTGGGGTTCCGTGCATCACGCGACCGCGTTCAACTACAACGGAGTAGGCGAGCCTCTCAGTTCTTGGGGGATCGCCTTTGACGGGTACGCTGCCGAGTCGGGGCTGGCGAACCGGGTCGCGCAGTGGGTGCGCGATCAATCCAGCGGCAACTACCTCGTCCTTCGCGGGGACGAGGTGCCCGCCTATTCCTATAAAACTTTGGCTACAGAGCTTTTGATCGATTGGAAGGATTTTCCGCAGGTTACCGGGACTCTTGCGCCGACACCGACGAATGGCGGGCGCAGCAGTGTCACGCCAACACTGACGATGACCGGCTCGGACCCGGGCGGCGGCGGCGTGAATTACCGGTTCAAGTTCAGTGAGAATCCGAATCCGGAGGTGTCGACGGTTCTTGACAGCGGAGCGCAGGGCGTCGGGCCCAGCTACACCGTTCCAGTGAACTCGCTGCTGCCTGGGAAGAGGTATTACTGGAAGGTCTCAATTTGGGACGGCTACGACGGCCACCTGGGAACGTCCACCGTGCGGTCCGCAGGTCCATTCTCGATCCTGACAAACACACCGGCCGCAACCCCGCCGCAAGGCACAGCCACGCCAAGTAACGGGCAGGTCATTACATCTCTGACGCCGACTTTGACGGCATCAGGTGTGACAGATATCGATGCTGACCCAGTGAAATACCAATTCCGGCTCGCGACAGGCACAGATGGCACGACCGGTGCGGTCGTTTCGTCGAACTGGCAGACCGGCACAACCTGGCAGGTCCCCGACGGGGTTCTGCAAGATGGCGGCGCATACACCTGGGTGGTCCTCACTGACGACGGCTATGACAAGCCGGCAGCCGCATGGGTGAACAAATTGATCGTGAACCAGAGAATCGGTGACTCCGGTCCGGCCCCAACGGAGAGTGCAGGTCCAACGACGGTGAACCTAGCCAACGGCAACGTCGGTGTGCGGTTCTCGTCTCCCACTGTGGACACGATCGGCGGGCCGATGGGGCTCTCGTTCAGCTACAACTCATTGAAAACCCGCTCGACGGGCCTGACCGGAAAGTACTATGACGCGACCCCCACGGGCGGGCAGGCGCAGAACTGGGACTTCACCGGTCGCACACCAGTCTTAGTGCGCACCGACAGTAGCATCTCCTTCGATTGGGGAGTTCAGTCTCCCGGGCCAGCGCTGCCGGTGGACAAGTTCATGGCCCAGTGGACTGGTTTCATCACGGTCCCGACGGCAGGCAATTACACCTTCGGAGCCATCGCCGACGACGGCGCCCGCGTGACGGTCAACGGCACGAAGACTCTCGACCGGTGGACATCCGGAGCGAGCAACACGGCCGCATGGGGTACTGCGGCAGCAATGGGCGTGTCTCCGACACCCATTTCGGTGGACTATTACGAGGTCACCAGCGGGGCCCATATGAAGCTCCTCGCGCGCACCCCGACCGGCGAGGAGTTCGTGGTTCCGCCGTCATGGTTCACTCGGTCTACCGAGACTCTCCCGCAGGGTTGGTCATCGTCCACAGCTTTGGCCGGAGACGCCGGCGACTATTCGAGCGCGCAGGTGACCGAGGGATCGGTCGTGCTTACAGACTCGACAGGCACCACGCACACCTACACGAAGAAGTCCGCGGGTGGATACTCGTCCCCGGTCGGCGAGTACGGGGTGCTGTCCCTGGACGCTGCGGGACTGGTCACTCTCTCTGAAGAGGACGGTAGTAGTTATGTGTTCAATGCCGCTGGCCGGGTTGAATCGACGTCGAACCCGACAGATGCGCTGAAGCCCGCAGCCCCGGTTAGCACGTATCGACCGAATACTGGCCAGATCGACCGGATCTCTGACCCCTTGTCAGCGACGAGCCCGGCGACCAGCCCGCAAACCTACGCACGTGAGGTGCGCTTCGCCTACCCGGACCAGACGGCCACCAGCGTCGGGCTCTCCGCTTCAGACGCGGGACCCGGCGGCGCCGCCTGTCGGGTCCCCGCCGGGTATACCGCTGCACCACCGGGAATGGTTTGCCGAATCATCTACCCTGGGCATGTCGCGGGTGCGACAGACACAACTGAGCTCTTCTACGACGCCTCCGGCTATCTGGTGCGCATCCAGGACCCCGGATCAGAGATCACCGACTTCGCGTACGTACAAGGCAAACTCAGCCAGGTCCGCGACTCCCTCGCGAACGATTGGCTCGCCGCCGATGCCACCCGCAACGGATCCGGGCCAGTATCGACGACGATCGACTACGACTCGAAGGGTCGCGCCGCCTCCGTGACGTCCCCCGCCCCGGACGGGGTGACAGTGTCTGCGCGACCGATGGAAACCTTCACCTACGGCGCCGGCACCAGCTTCGTAGACATAGCAGGCCTCACCGTGCCCAAAGCCGCGCCGGCGAACGGGCACGCGAAGACTGTCACCTTCGACAGCGCCTACCGGCAGCTCACCTCGTCCAGCGCGAGCGGACTGACCGGCTCAGGCGAGTGGAACGAGAAGGACATGGCCCTGTCCTCGACAACCGCGCAAGGACTGAAGTCGACGAGCATCTACAACCAGCAGGACCGCCTCACCGACACGTATGGTCCTGCCCCGATTGCCTGCTTCGGGGCCGACCGTAGGCCCCTGTCGTCCTGCCCGATCGTGCCCGCTCACTCGAGCACCAGCTACGACCAAGGCCTGAAGGGCCTCAACGCGGTGTACTACAATAACGAGCGTCTTGCCGGGGTGCCCGTCGCCTATGGGCTTGGCATCGGCGTTGCCGACGGAAGGGTAAACCGGGACTGGAATGCAGCATCGCCGACAGCGGGCGTGAACGCGACCTACTGGTCGGCTCGTCTCACCGGCCTTATCACCTTCCCCGCCGCAGGCACCTACTCAATGGCGACCTACGCTGACGACGGCGCCCAAGTATGGATCGACGATGTCCTCGTAGCCGACGCCTGGGGCGGCGGAGCCGCCCGCTGGTCACCCAACGGGCCTGTTACCGTCACCGCCGGACAACAGTCTCGCATTCGCGTGCAGTATATGAACCAAACTGGCCCCTCAACTCTCGTGCTGAACTGGACACCACCCGGCGGCACCAAGCAGCCCGTCCCCGGCTCAGCACTCACGCCTGATTACGGGTTGGCTACCGGCTCCACTGTCGATGACTCCGCGCCTGTCGGTGTTGCTGGTTTGACCGACGTGCAGGTGCCAAGCATGAGTACCGCAACCGAATATGCCACCCCCTGGCTCGGCGCGGCAACGACGTCCATCGTCGACCCATCCGGGTTGAACCTGCGCACTGTCACCGCCTACGAAGCACCCGGGTCCGGGTACCTGCGCCGCACCTCCCGGATGCTCCCGGCGGGGGTTGCCTCCGGGGCGAGCGCGTCGACGGCCGGCACGACATCTGCCTACTACGGGGCCAAGGAGACCCTGCAAGACGTCTACGGCGGCAGCGTCTGCGGGGTGCCCGCCTCGACAACACAATCCGGTTTCCTGCGGTCAACGACCGGGGCCGCCCCGGCAGGGGGTGCCGCGATCGTTGGCAGCGTCGTCTACGACCTGCTTGGACGCATAGTCGGCAGCAAGTCCAGCGGTGATACGGGATGGTCCTGCACCACCTTCGACGTCCGCGGACGCGCCGTGACACGAATCCTCGCGGCAAATGACACGGCCTTGGCCCGCACGGTGACCTCCGACTTCGCGTCCGGCGGGAACCCACTCGTTACGTGGGTGAAAGACGGGTCCGTGGAAGGTTCGACAAACGAGTCCCGGATCACCACAACAACGGACCTCCTCGGCCGTGCAATCGGATACACCGACGTGTGGGGCACGGTCACGACCGGTGTCCACGACCTGGCCGGGCGGGTGACATCGACGTCGACCACGTCCGGCACGACCACGAGCACGCAGTCCTTTGAGTACGACGCGGACGGGAACGTCGAGAAAGTCCTCCACAACGGCGTCGTGATTGCCGACCCTGTTTACAGCACCGCGAACGATGTGACCAAGGGCAATCTCGCGTCCGTGACCTACCCTGAGGCCGCGGGTAACGGGTCGTCACTGTCGGCGATCACCCGCAACGCGGTCGGCGCGACGACGGGCCTGAACTGGTCATTCGTGTCGGGTGCGTCCGTGGCGGATGACGTGGTGCGATCCCAGTCGGGCCGGATCCTGCGCAACACGCTGACCTCCGGTGCAACGATCGACGTGTCGACGTACTCCTACGACGCGGCCGGGCGCCTGATCCGTGCGGTCATCCCCGGCCACACACAAAGCTATGGGTTCGGCGCGGTCGCCGGTTGCGCGACGGGCTCGATAGCCAACGCTGGGTTGAACGGCAATCGCACGTCCCTTACGGACGCGAAGACCGCGGGTGCGACGACGACCACGGTCTCCTGTTACGACCAGGCCGACCGGTTGCTTTCCTCCCAGGTCACGAACCCCGTGGCGGGTGCGAATTCCGTTGCCGACGGACTCCCGGCTACGGAACTTGCATACGACGCGCATGGCAACACAACCACGCTGGGTATCGAATCGCTCGCCTACGACGTCGCCGATCGCCACCTGACGACGAAGCTCACGGACGACACATTGGTGAAGTACACGCGGGACGCGACTGATCGGATCGTCGCCCGCACCCAGACGCCGCCCGGGGGTCCCGCGTCGACGGTGCGGTACTCCTTCAGCGGGGATGGCGACAGCCCCGACCTTCTGCTCGACAGCGCGAGCACGGTCGTGGAACGGACGCTCTCGCTTCCGGGCGGTGTGACCGTGTCGCTCCCCGCCACGGGAGCCGAGACCTGGTCGTACCCGAACGTGCACGGCGACACGGTCGTCACGGCCGACGGCAACGGCCTCCGCGCCGCATCGATTGCCTTGTACGACCCGTTCGGACAGACGATAGACCGGGCGACGGGGGACATCGGCACGATCACGGCGGACGACTCGGGCCCGAACACGCAGACGGCGACGGACGCAGACTACGGGTGGCTCGGCCAGCACCAGAAGCTCTTCGAACACGCTGGCGGCATCGCCACCATCGAAATGGGGGCCAGACAGTATGTTCCTGCGCTGGGCCGGTTCCTGGAAGTTGACCCGGTCGAGGGCGGCGTCGAAAACGACTACGGGTACCCCAGCGACCCTGTCAACGAGTTCGACCTCAGCGGCAAGTTCAAGGTCGACTGGTGGCTCGTCGCTGACATCGCGATGATTGCGCTCATGTTCGTTCCCGGCGGAGCCCTCATCTCGGCAGCACTGAAAGTCGCGTCGCTGGCTGTGCGAGCCACGAAGTTCACCGTCGATGTAGTGAAAGCGGTAAGAATTGTTCGCGGAGCGTCACGCTACGTGCGACAGCCAGCAATTGGGAAGGGGTCAACGACCGCCTCGCTAAGAGCAGCAACATTGGCCTCCCGAAGGTGGGTCGGAAAAGTGGTGAAGCAGGACCGCGCCAGTAGTGGTCAAGCCATGACGTTCGGAAGGAATGGCAATTGGTACCGAGGTATCGGCAAGTCCAAGGCTGGTGTCCCAAAGGTAAACTTTGGCCGCAAGGGCATATCCCACAACTTTCACGTATGGATTAAATAGATCGGATCAACTGAAATGGGACCGAATACTGAAGGGCATGTTGATGTTGTTGGCAGACTACTCGGCGGCGATGCGGTCGGATATTGCACCGGGGGCACAGCTGAGGGGAGTTACGTAAGGTTCTTTCACCTGAAGGACATATCACCGGCATCCAACGAACCAGCACTGGCTATTGAAGTAACGTTCTACCCTGAGTACGCCAAGCTCCCCCACGGCCTCTGTACCGAGGTCGTCGTTATCCAGAGGAACGCAACGGACATAGGCCGGTTTCTTCGAGAGTTCGAGGTTCAACTTGCGCCGCCTGCGATTGAAAACCGTGTGCTGCACAGGTTGTTCGAGGTTCGTCAAGGAGCTGGCATGGGTGCCGATGAGGTATTTCGGTACGGCCGGGTAAACTCCGCAGCGTCCCTCGGGGACGCGTTTCGCGCGATCATGAAGCTGCCCTCGTCAAAGGAAGCGTGGCCATTTCTGAGCGAGGGACTCGATACAAACGTCAAGCTGAGAGTCGAGGGGGGAGCGTTCGTTGAGTTCGACGACCTGTGTCGTCTACTCGACTCTGTTGGGTATGAAGTCGTTCTTATACCCACCAATGCCGGCGGAATCGTTTTGGACCGTTCAAGGCCATGGCAGGAGTTCGAAGGCGCTTAGTTGTGTAGGAACCGGCCCACCAAGTCATTCAAACGATAAAGCTGTTCAAGCCAGGCTCAGGCCGGTCCATCGGCGACCGGAAGGCGCCTGCGACAGTGGCCTGGCCTCCGTTCGCTAGCAGCCAGGCGATGTTCACAGCAGCAACGTCCGCTTCGTAGTCGCTGTCATCGTACTGACCCTTGAATCCGCCGATCCACTGCCGCGCGAAGTCGTACGCGTCAGCCTCCGGGTGCTCCACCTTGTACCCGTCGTCAATGTGCGGGAAATGGCGCGCCGGAAAAGCCCGTGTGCACAGCACCAGATGACTGTTGCCACCGTCTGAGCGACTAGCAATTCTGAACTCCGTCAGCCCCCCTCTTGAGTTGTCCCCCACGTGCCAGCATCCGTGGGCAATGCTAGGCAGTACGTTGCAGCGCTAGGCCGTTTCTTGGAGGTAGATCCGGTCGAGGGAGGAGTAGATAACGACTACGGGTATCCGAACGACCCCGTGAATGCGTTCGACCTCGACGGAAATTAAATCGATTGGATAGCGGTCGGAGTAGCAGTCGACGTCGCCTCTATCGCGATCATGTTTGTGCCAGGCATAGGGACTGCCATTGGCGGATCTATCAGGCTAGCCCGTGCCGCTTATCTTGGATATAAGGCATACAAGGGCTTGGCAATCGGCGCCCGCATCTCGAAATCGAGGGAGGTTATGGGTGTGGTGAGTTCGGCGAACAGATTTGCAGCCGGTCGGATGCCTGGCACCGCAGCTCGCCCTGGAATTCGTGCCTCTCTCGACGCGACAAAAGTAGCAGGAAGAGCATGGGCAGGAGGCGGTAGAGTCACAAGAGCCGGACGGCAAGCCCAAGCATTTTCTCGAAACGGCGCAAGGAATTATCGAACGGTCAAGGTATATAAAGGTCGGCCGTACTCAGTATTCGGCGCGAAAGGCAAACCTAGCGGCCTTCACGTGTACCACGATTAATCCCGACTTGGTAAGGACTGAGCATTTGAGCGCTCCCGTGGAACTTGCATTCAACCCGAATGTCGATGGCCAGTCAGCGTTCATCACCCCCTTTCCGGCGGAAGGGGGAGGGGTGCCCCTCACGGAGGGAGGCCCCGTCCTTTCGCTTTCGCCGTACGAGTACGTGCACGCCTACATGATGTGGATTGACATCGTGAATTCACCCAAAGAATTCAGGATCAACGGGTGGCAATCATGCCCCTCGCACCTCGCTGCCGAAGTTAGATGGATCATTTTCAATGATGACTTCGATAACGTTCATGAACTGTGGCCAGATTCTGCGCAGCTCATCGCCAACCAGCCCTCCTTTGACTCTGAGAGCCTGCGGCGTCTGAGCTCCGCGGGGCGGTGGGTCGCGGAGCGGCTCGATTCGGCAATCGATCAGTGGCCGACACCGATCCGCGAGCACGAATACTATTCGCCCACACGGAGGCTCACCGACGTGCATGACGAGAAGGCGTTCTGGGGAACGGCCCGAGCCAATTGGGATTTCAGTCGATCGCCGTCTCAGCTCTCCATTGGCGACCTCGCCGTCTTCGAGATAGTCCACGCGATCGCGTCTGGCACGTGCGATCCGATTGAGACGTCTGGTCGTTTGGGCACCTTGCTCGCGAGTCGCCACGCTCCCAGAGGTCGTGAACGTGCCCTAAATACTGACGTCGCCCGACGCGCCGTGGTGGAGTTCAACTCGATCCACGAGGCGGTCGTGATCGGCCAAGCAGAGGAGGTCGCGGCGGCCGATATCACTGGAGTCTCACGCAACCTTCTGGGCACAACTCCATTCTGGGTGTCGGGTGCGTGGCGGCCGGGCCTCGTCGGTCTTTTGGACGTCCTCTCGAGCTAGAGGCTCGTCGTCGATGACGAGCCTCCTTAGGCCAGGCGTTGGTCGGTAGCGTGCTGCCAACGACCTAGAAACGGGGCCGGCACCCGCACCTCCGATGACCTTTTGTGTTTCCTCTGGTAAGGACAACTACAGGCGCAAATTCTCGCAACATGATGGCAAGGCCTGTGAGCAACCGAAGGGCTAACCTTCATGGTCTTGAAGTTTGCAAGCGAAGCGACACAGGCTGTTGACGTCAACCGAACCTCCCTTGACGGACGCAGGCCACTGGTTGCTCGGCCAGCACCAGAAACTTTTTGAGCACGCGGGCGGCATCGCCACTTTCGAAAATGGGCGTACGGCAATACATTGCTGCGCTCGGCCGGTTTCTGCAGGGCACTCCTTCTGATCAGCAGTTTTATGTCGCCGATAATAATGATTATGTCAACAAGTAGTCGACATCTTTGCATTGAATGCAGATTTGGACTCCATCAGAAGTTGGACTGAAGCCGCGGCTTTGACCGATAAGTCGACCACAGCACCGCTTCAGCACACGGACTTTTGACGACTTCGTCGAGCGCTAAAATTCGAGTGTCGCCCTGGCGTTTGGGAACGCCCATAGATGCTGTTACTGCCGATGAGGTGACTACATCCTTGATCACGACGAGGTTCGGCTGGTGTCCACTACCCCAAGTCCAAGACGCATCCGCACTGCCACCTCCGAGAAGAGTCGCCTGCGGATGGCGCACACGCGACGGAGTAGTCCCCTAGTCGGAGCCAGGGAAAGGGAAGTCCGCCCGACGTCGGACGCGGTGGGATCATCCCGAACCGCATGCTGTCACTCGTCCCCCAAAAAGATCGAGGATCCGCATGTTCAGAAATTTGTCAGACCAGCGTGCTGCGCTGACGTTCAGCGTGCTGGTACTCGGCGCGTCGCTTGTGACCGCGAACATCGCCGAGGGCCTCGTGCTCGCGATCTCGCCACTACTCACGGTATTGGTAATGATGCTCGTCGCGACCCGTGACGGATACAGCCGGGCGGGCTGGGCGCGGCTGGGGATGAATCACCTCGGGCTACGGAGCTGGGTACGGGCCGTCGGGGCCTCCGCAGGAATTTCCGTGTTGGCCATGGTCGCTGTGGTGACCTCGGGCATCGCGAACTGGCGGGCGCCATCGGACGACTGGATTCAATCCGTCCTCGTGCTGTGCATAACCGGTCCAATCCTGGCGTTCGCCGAGGAGATCGGCTGGCGTGGCTATCTTCAACCACGCCTCGCATTTATGGGCCGACGAGTATCGATGCTCATCGTCGGCCTGGTCTGGGTCGCATGGCACCTTCCCTATATTCTGTTGACGCCCTATTACCACTCGGCCGGCAACCAAGCGCTGGTGCTCCCACTGTTCGGTGCAAGCGTGCTCGCGTTCGCCTTCCTGTTCGGTGAACTGCGCGCCAGATCCAACAGCCTGTGGCCATCGGTTCTCGCCCACTTCGCCCACAACGTGACTTTCGCCGTCATCGGGACCTACTTCATCACTACTGACCAGCCCGTCGTCGTCAACGAGTACCTCGCGGGCGACACCGGCCTGTTCGTCTTCATCGGGACGGCCACCTGTGTGATTGCCATGTGGACGTGGAGTGTGGGGCGCGAGCAGAGGTCTACCGTCCTGTGATCGCGATTCTGTCCAGCACGCACGCGCCACCCCCTCCCCTCTCTGAAACTCGACAGATACTATTCCCGGCGTGAGGGAAACCTGGGCGCTCTTCAGCCTCCTTCACGTACAAGCGGTGAGGAGGACAGCGTGCCGGTGGCGGTGAGCCAACCTGTCAAAGGGCTCCTGTCGAGTCTCCGCGAATATCAGTCCTCACTGCTGTGGCGGGGTCCTCGGCAACGACATGCAATCCGTTTGGCGAGTTGGCCGCTTTGACGAGTTCCTGCAGTCACTCCCGATTCAATTCGGGCTCAGCACCGTCGGAAAACCGAAAATGTGACGGAATGGCTTGGTTCAACCAGACACAATCACGCTGGCTTTGCTGGCTACTTGAGTTGAGCTAGGGGTTACGTCCCTGTGAGCGGTGTGGTTTCCGGCTCTTGTGCGTTGCTTCGTCAACGTAAAGAGCCACCGTGGGATGGTCAGTGAGTACCGATCAAAGAACTCACAAAGGACACCACACGATGGCTCTAGACCAGTCTGCCCTGCTCGACCTGCTGGGAGAACTCAAACTCACCGACGTCACCGACCGAATCCGCGTCGCAACCGAAACCCTCTACCAAGAACTCATCGATGCCGAAGCGAGCGCGTTCATCGGCGCCGCCCCGTTCGAGCGCTCCAGCGACCGCACCACCCACCGCAACGGGACGCGGTCTCGCACCCTCAGCACCACCGCCGCTGAAGATCCCGAAGCTGCGCGCCGGCTCGTTCTTCCCGGCCCTGCTGGAGCGGTGCCGGCGGGTGGACCAGGCGTTGTTCGCGGTCGTGATGGAGGCCTACGTCCACGGTGTCTCGACCCGGAAAGTCGACGACCTGGTCAAGGCGCTCGGCGCTGACACCGGGATCTCCAAGTCGGAGGTGTCCCGGATCTGCGCGGTGAAGAACGAGCCGACGCGCAGCCTCGGGATCTTGGCGGCCTGAGACCACTAACCCTTTGAGTCAACTGAACTAGGGCCGGTCCCAGTCTAAGTTTGCTCGAAAAAATAGACAGTTTCCATCCGTACGAATGCACCCACGGTGTCGAAGCAAACGCCGCTTTGACGGCGCCGGAGCATCTGCTCCGGACGTCTCTACGTGGTCAAGCGGGCAGGACTGCCCGACGAGGAGTGCCATGAGCACCAGCTGGAAGATCAGGCGCGGAACGAGCGGGAACGCCGCGGCACCGAAACGCTCCCGATTTCGCGCTGCGTGGACGTTGGCGGGAAACACGACGATGAGGAACACGAGCAGGCAGATACCGGCAGCCAGCCGGGTCTGCGACAGGAGCAGGCCGATACCTCCTGCGATCTCGCAGAGCCCGGTGAAGATCACAAGGTTTCGACCGCTCAGCAGTCCGCGGCCGCGTAACCGCGGCGGGATCATGGCGACCATCGTGTGCTGCATCAGCGGCACAAAGTGACCGACGCCCATTGCCACGAAGACAAGGGCGAGCACGCCCCGCATGATCCACTGGAGCGATTCGGGGAGGGAGTCATCCAGAACCCACTCGATTGTCAACGCCGACCCAAAACAGGGCCAATAGTGCCGTTTGAAAACAGGACCACTATGTGTGTTTCTACTATGCCGTATCGGGCGCGGTCTGGTGGCTTTTGAGCCGGTAGCTGGTGCCCTTGAGGCTGATTACGTCGGCGTGATGAACGATGCGGTCGATCATCGCGGAGGCGACGGTCGGGTCGCCGAAGACCCCGCCCCAGTGCCCGAATGACAGGTTGCTGGTCATGATCAGCGACGCGTGTTCGTAGCGGCTCGCGACGAGCTGGAAGAACAGGCTCGCGGCGTCCTGGTCGAATGGAATGTAACCGACCTCGTCGCAGATCAGGACGCTGTAGCGGCGCAGCCGGGTCAGCTCCGCGGCGAGTTTCCCGCGGGAGTGGGCGTCTTGAAGGCGGGCGACCCAGCCGGTTGCGGTGTCGAACAGGACGCGGTGGCCGTGTTTGGCGGTCTGAACGCCCAGTGCGACGGCGAGGTGGGTCTTGCCGGTGCCGGGCGGGCCGAGGAGGACGACGTTCTTCGCCTCGGTCACGAACGTGCTCGTGCCCAGGTGCGCGATCAGGTTCCGGTCGGCGGAGGGCTGGTGATCGAAGTTGAAGTCCTCCAACGTCTTGTGCCCCGGGAACCGGGCGGCCTTGATTCGCAGGGCTGCGCCGGAGGCCTCGCGTTCGGAGACCTCGCGGGAAAGGACCGCGGCGAGGTATTCCTCGTGCGACCAGCCGGCATCGCGGGCCTGATCGCCCAGGCGCCGGAACGCGTCGCCGATCCTCGGGGCGCGCAGCGCGCGGGCGTAGTACTCGATCTGAGATGCTGCGGTGCTCATGCGATCAGGCTCAGATCAGTCAGGCCACGACCGGTGTCAACGCCGAACACGTCGTCGTAGGACGAGAGGCTGGCCGTCTCTACGAACGCGACGTGAGCCTGGGGTCGTTGATCGCGGCGCAGCGTCTGGAACTGGCGCCGCAACACGGCCGCCTGGGCGACGTGGTCGGGGTCGGTGACGGTCAGCTGCCTGGCCCACGCACGGTCGTGGGAGGTGACGGTGACGCCGTTATGGGAGACGTGGATGCGCTCGAGGTCAGCCGTCACGTCCACGAGCCGGCCGATCAGCGCCGGCGCGACGGAGTAGTCGTTCGAGTGCACCCGAACGTAGTAGTCCCGGGGCAGCCGAACCGTGTTGCGAAACAACACGTCCGGGACCACGGATGAGAGTGGGCGCATCGCGGCCCGGTCCTGGGCGATCAGGTCGATCGGCCTAGCCCGCCGGGAGCGGGAGTGCCGCGCGTTGGCGATCGGCAGCCAGGCCGCCATCTGCTCGTTGAAGTCCTGCGGTGAGGCGAAGTCGCGGCCCGGCATGAACGACGAGCGGAAGAACCGGTTGCGGCGCTCGACCATGCCCTTGGACTCCGGGTCTCGCGCCTTGAGGAGCTTGATCTCCGTGCCCAGCGTCCCGGCGAACGCGGCCGTGGGCTCGGTGAGTTTGCCGCGGCCGATACCGGTCTCGTTGTCCCAGAGCAGCCGTTTCGGCACCGCGTGGGCGGCTTGCAGCAGGGACCACATCCCGCCGAGCAGATCGGGTGTCGTCCGCGACGGCAACATCAGCGCCTGGAAGAACCCGGAGAACGTCGACGTCATCACCAGCACCGGCGGCATGCCCTCTTGCCCGTGTCCCAGCGGCAACGGCTCGTGCGGGAACCACAAGTCGCACTGGACCTGCCGGCCCGGCTCGTGAACGAGGCGGTCCGCGGGATCCGGCGCCACGTACTCCGGCCGGACGCTGGCGACCTTCTCGCGGAACACTGACGCGGACCCAGGCCAGCCGACGCGCTCGGCCAACGTCGAGGCCGGCATCGTCGGCGTCACGGCCAACAACGCCCGAACCTGCGGGGCGAACGCATCGAAACTCGACCCGACCGCGGGCCGCTGATACTTCGGCAGCCGGTCTGATTCCAGCGCCCGCTCCACCGTTCCCCGCGAGACGCCGACGAGCCGGCCGATCTCCCGCTTCGAGTACTCACCCGTCGAAAACAGTTGGCGTATCTTCGCCCAATCGTCCATATTGATCACCTTCCATACTGGTCGGTGGTCCTGTTTTCAATCGGCGTTGTTGGTCCTGTTTTCGGTCGGCGTTAACATCGATCGCAGAACGTGAGCCGAGCATGTATTCATGCGCCTCTTCCGGTATTCCGCGGAGCGTGAGGCGTTGGTTGTAGATAATCGTGGACTTGTCCCATGCTCCGGCCTTGCTCTTCCGCTTTGGTGGTGACAATCGACGAGAACGAAGTCCAACTGGAAGTCCTGCGCGAGCAAATCTTTAGAGTGCTGAGTTCCGCACAAACGGTCAAACAATGTGAACATCCGTGCACGGATTCAAGATCACCCACCCAACGATCCATCCCCGTCCAACCGAACCAGCGACACGTTCACGGCGGCGCACCCATATTGCATCCGAGTCCGGACATGAGAGCCGTCCCTCTTCGGGGTCCCGCCTGCTCAGCCAGGCTAGAGCCAGCGGGCTGGTCTACGTCCAGATCAGCTTTCCACTGAACGCGACGAGCCGGGTGGAGTAGCTAATCTTGGACAGCTTCCAGGTCACCGCGCAGGTCGTTCCGGTGCCCGGTCCAAATGATGTCGAACAGTTGGGGCGCGTGGCCTTCTCGGTTGCACGGATTCACGGCGAGTTCTTCGACTCGAACATAATCATGGGTATCGCCTGAAACAGCATGAATGCGGTCAACCGCCGCGTGAGCCCCAAATGCACCCACAACGCCCAGATCGCCCTTCTCCAAGGTGCCCAGCCACCTATACGTCGGCCGCTATCCCGACGTCGACTCCGAGGTGCTCAGGACGCCGGGGTCGTCGGCGGCGTCGCGACGGGCGTCCATCGCGCGGATGCCTCAACCGACAGCATCCCGCTCAACGATCGCGGGGCTGGCTCGGAACTGTCCGGGCTGCGCTGCACCCGTCGGTGCATCTGCGTGCTCGGGCAGGTCCAAGCAAGACAGCCTCAGCGGGCGACCTGTTCATCAACGACAGCGCCGCCCCGGCGGCCGAGTGCAGGACGGCGGCCAGCCGGAACGCCACTGCGGTGCGTGGCGACCGGCGGGCCGACGTGTCAGTGCTTTTGCACGTACCTGACGGGAGCGGGCAGTCCGCGCGCAACGCGCACGGAGCGAGAGAGCCGCTCGATCGACTTGAGGGCGTCGAGAACGTCGTCTGCCGTGACTACGAACGGCATGTTGTGGATTGTCTCGCCCGGCAGGGTTGAAGCCGTTGCGATGGCCCTCAGTTCTTTCTCGTCGTCTAGGCCCAGACCGATCTCCGTCAGCGTGGTTGGCAAACCGACGCGAGTGGTGAACTCGATGAAGTCTTCCACCTCGGTGCGTGGCGCGCCCTCAAGGACGAGTTGGGTCAAAGAGCCGATGTTCACCTTCTGACCGTGGGTGAGCCCGTGGGTCTGCGGCGCCGCCGTCAGACCGTTGTGGATGGCGTGGGCCGCCGCTAGGCCGCCCGACTCAAAACCAAGCCCGGACAATAGGGTGTTAGCTTCTACCAGCTTTTCGAGAGCAGGAGTGACCAGGTTGTCACGCACGGCGTCGAGTGCGGGAAGGGCATTTTCCCAGATGACGTCCCACGACAACTTGGCCAGCGCGGTTCCAGTTTGGGTCGGTAGCCCACCGGCCATCGTGGTCGCATTGGCAGTCGCCGTGGCCCGGGCTTCGAGCCAGGTTGCCAATGCGTCGCCGATACCGGCGATGAGGAACTCGACCGGCGCATTGGCCACGATCTGGGTGTCGATAAGCACAAGGTCGGGATTGCGGGGGAAGAACCGGTACTCGACGAACTCGCCCTCCTCCGTGTAGATCACCGAGAGTGCGGAGGTGGGTGCGTCGGTCGATGCCACGGTGGGCACGCTGACCCAGCGAATTCCGGCCAGGAAGCCGGCGGCCTTGGCTGAGTCGATCGTGCTTCCGCCACCCACGCCGATGATCACGTCGGACTTGGTTGCGCGGATCTTCTCGACCAGCGCGTCGACTGCGGCCGCGGTCGCGAATCGGCCGAACTCGACTCGTTCAACGCGGAGGCCCGCAGTGGCGAAGCTCGCCGACACCTGCTCCCCTGCGAAGCCCCACACGACGTCATCAGCGACGATCACGGGGGCGGATCCGATCTGAGCCACAAATTCGCCGAGGCGATCAATCGCTCCCTTGCCCTGGACGTAACGTCCGGGGCTCATAACTGTGCGGATTGGAGTGGTCATCGTAGACCTTCTTCCTGGTTGAACTGCGTCTACATCTTTGTGGGACGGTAGCGGTGAACCGGTCTTCCGGGTCACAGATTTCACACTACGCCCGCCGATCCGGCCGAAAACGGGCGTCCTACGCCGAGCGGCCGAGCGAACGCACCTTCGAGCGGATTCTGGCACGTTCGCCCAATCCGAGATCAAGGCCCACAAAATCAGTTTCAAGGCGTAAACACGCGTCCGAAGCCATATTTCCTGAATGCTATTCAGCATTTTTGGACGATGGGTTCCAATTTTGGAAACCATCGATGCACGTCTGTGCAAATCGGACGCTCGTGAGCGGCCCGGCACCAGCAGATGCCCGCCGAGCCGCCGGGGATACGCTCGAGTCAAGCGATCGTCCAACGATTCGGCGGGCATCTTCCGGAGCAGTACAGCAGTCCGGGTCCCCACCGGATTAGCGGGTTGTTTCGGGCTCGCTACACCCGTGTCGGCTCAAGCAGAACAGCGGCGGCGGACCGGGCCGCGTCGGCGCTACCGGCGGCAACCGCGGCGATCGCGGCATCCCGGCATTGATTCAGCGTCACGCCACGCAGGAACTTCGCCGCGCCACCCAGGGCGCGCGGAGACATCGACAGGCTGGTTGCCCCGAACCCCACCAGGACGGCGGCGAGCATCGGATCTGCCGCGGCCTCTCCGCAGACCCCGACCGGCTTACCAGCCACCACACCGGCCTGGCAAGCCTCCCGGATCATCCGCAGGACCGCTGGCTGCCAGGGGTCGTTGAGCAGGGCGAGCTCTCCCATCAGCCGATCGGCCGCCATAGTGTATTGGGCAAGGTCGTTGGTCCCCAGACTCGCGAAGTCCACCCGTTCGAGGATTGAGCTCGCGGTGATGGCGGCGGCAGGAGTCTCGATCATCACACCCACGTTGTGCAGGCCGTGCGCGGCACATCGGGCCGCAAAATCCGCAGACTCGTCGACGGTCGCGATCATGGGAGCCATGACACCGACGACGGCGTCCTCTGCAGCCACCGCCGTGGCGATGGCCCGCAGCTGGGTGTCCAACAGTTCAGGGCGCTGCCACGCGGTGCGATACCCCCGGATGCCGAGGGCAGGGTTGACCTCGTCCGCGGCCGTGACGAAGGCGAGCGGCTTGTCGGCGCCCGCATCCAGTGTTCGAATCGTCACTTTCTTCCCAGGGAATGCGGCAAACACCTGACGGTAGGCGGCGACCTGTTCGTCCAGTCCCGGAGCTTCGGCGTGGTCGAGGAAGCAGAATTCGGTGCGGAAGAGGCCGACTCCCTCGGCATTCGCCTCGATCGCGGCGGCAACGCTGTCCGGCGAAGCCACGTTCGCGAGGAGCTGCACACGGTGCCCGTCTCTGGTCGCTCCCGCGCCGTCGAAGGTGACCACCCGGCCGACCTGACCCTCAGCTCGCACCACCTGCTCGTCGGTGGGGTCCACGACGATTTCACCGGTCGTGCCGTCGACGATCACCACGCTCCCCTCGGGCAGGTCCATCGCATCCCGGGCCGCCACCACGGCGGGTAGGCCGAGGGCACGCGCGAGGATGGCCGTGTGGGAGGTCGGGCCGCCTTCGACGGTGACGATCGCCCGACACACTTTGGGGTCGATCAGCGCCGTGTCGGCGGGCGCCAGGTCACGGGCCACGAGCACATATGGCTCGGAACGATCCGGCAGGCCCGGTGCCGGACGGCCGAGCAGCTCAGCCACGATGCGGTTGCGCACGTCGTGCAGGTCCGGGATGCGCTCGGCGAGGAGCCCGCCCTGTTCGCTGAAGAGCGACGCGACCTCACCCACGGCCGCCCAAACGGCGCGCTCTGGAGTGTGACCCTGCTTGGTCACCCGGGAAACGGCCGCATCGATCAATCCGGGATCGGCCGCCATCAGCGCCGTCGCTTCCAGAATTCCCTGCGCCGCTCCGGTGACCCGGACCGCCTTGGCCCTGAAGGCCAGGGCAACGGATGCCGCGGCAGTTACGATTCTCTCCGCGGCCGCCTCCCGTTCGCGCATAGAGAGTTCGGCTGCCGGTCCGGGTTCACCCATCGGCTCCTGCATCCGCACGATCGGACCGACGGCGAGGCCAGGACTTACGCCTAGCGGCCGGTTCGACGCCGCCTCGGTCGAGGGCGGTGCCTCCGGTTGCGGCGCGGGCAGTGCCGGAATGGGCGCGGGAGCGTTTGTGGTCTCCAGTTCCCCGAAGCCCTTGCAGACCAGGTCGCTCACGGCCTCGAGTGCCGCCACGGCCTGTCGTCCGGCCGCTGCGACAGAGATCGTGTCGCCCTTCCGGGCGCCGACGGCCAACAGTGCCGTCGGGCTGTTGGCCGGCACAGGGGGCTTGCCGGTGCGGAGGTTGGCGACCGTCACCGTCGCCTCAAATGCGCTGATGGCGGTGACGAGCATCGAAACCGGTCGCGCGTGCAGGCCGTGGGGGTTCAGCAGCATTACCTGGATCGTGTGTTCCGCCGCCGGGCCGGAATCGGCCGGACGGCCGGCCGGCTCCTCGTCGCCTAGGTGGCTCTGCTTGGCGCGGAGGGCGCCTCGGGCCTCACGTTCCACGTCGTCGAGGGTGGCGCCACCCGCCGCTCGCACGACTGCCGCCATTAGACCCTCAACGAAGGGAGCGCTGCTGAGCCGGACGGGCACATCGGGGTCGTCCGAGAATTCCAGCGCCATTTCCGCGCTCATCACAGCCGATCCTAAATCCATCATCACGAGCACGCCCTCGGGAGAGGACACCTCGGCGATGGCCTCGGAGACTTTGAGCGCATCCGTTCCGATGACGCCTTCGCTGGCACCGGCCGCGATTGCGATGGCCGGCCCGTTGACCCCGACCATCTCCACCGCGAGGTCCACTGCTGCCTGCGCCAGACGGGGGCTGTGCGATACAACTACGATTCCTATCACGATCTACTCCTCGTCGAGGATCTCGGCCAGCGCTTGGAAGAGCAGCGACGTCGACGCGGCTCCCGGATCGACATGACCGATGCTGCGCTCCCCCAGGTAACTTGCCCTACCCTTGCGGGCGAGCAGAGGTTCAGTGGCATCCCGCCCCGTTCGGGCGGCGGAGTAGGCAGCACGGGCTGCTGAAGAAATATCGGAAGACACGATAAGAGCGGCATCGAACGCGTCGAGCGCGGGAGCAAGAACGTCGAACATGGTCTTGTCCCCCGCCTCAGCCTTGCCGCGGGCAACGACACCATCCAGCCCTGCACGGAGGGCCGCCGCCAGGCCGGACGCGTCCAGAGCCTTGACCGGTCCTGCCGTGGTACCGATCCGCAGGAAAAAGGTGCCGTACAGAGGGCCGCTGGCGCCACCCACCGACGTCACCAGGGTCATTCCCACGCCCTTGAACAGTTCGTCAACGGTGCCAGCCGGCGAAGCCTGGATTCTCTCGAGGACCGCACCCATGCCACGGGTCATGTTCGAGCCGTGGTCCGCGTCGCCGATGGCCGAATCCAGTTCGGTGAGGTAAGCGACCTTCTCAGTCACCAAATCGCGAAACCGGGTCAGCCAGCCGGTGAGCTGATCAAGGTCGATCGTGTCATTCGTCATGGTGTTAGATCCCCCAGCGCATTCCGGCGGTGTTTACCGGTGCGTCCCACAGATGAAGCAGGTCTTCGTCAGCCTTGAGGATCGTGACAGAGCAGCCCGCCATGTCCAGCGCCGTAATGTAATTGCCCACGAGAGAGCGGGCGACCGTGATGCCGGCAGCGTCGAGGATCTTCCGGACTTCGGCGTACATGACATAAAGCTCGATCAACGGGGTACCGCCTAGCCCATTCAGCATCACGATCGTCGGGGCCCCGGTGAAGTCCAAGTCGGCGAGGATCGGCTCGACGAGTTGGCGGGCTACCTCAGCGGCCCCGGCCAACGGCACGCGGAAGCGTCCCGGCTCCCCGTGAATGCCCACGCCGATCTCCATCTCGTCTTCGGGGAGCTCGAAAGTTGGTTTCCCGGCCGACGGGACTGTGCAGCTGGTGAGGGCAACTCCCATGGAGCGACCGGACTCATTGACCTGGCGGGCCACCGCGGTGACGGCGGCGAGGTCGCGGCCTTCCTCAGCGGCCGCACCCACGATCTTCTCGAGCAGGACCGTGGTGCCCACACCCCGGCGGCCTGCGGTGAACGTTGAATCCTCGACCGCCACGTCGTCGTTAACGACCACAACTGCAACCGTGATCCCGGTCTCCGCCGCCGCGAGTTCCGCGCCCATTTCGAAGTTCATCACGTCACCCGTGTAGTTCTTGACTATGTGCAGCACGCCCGCTCCGCTGTCCACAACCTTCGTCGCCTCGAGCATCTGGTCGGGCGTCGGCGAGGTGAAGACCGCTCCAGCGCAGGCCGCGTCAAGCATGCCCACACCGACAAAACCGCCGTGGAGCGGCTCATGACCGGTACCTCCACCCGAGAGCAGGGCAACTTTGCCTACTCTCGTTGGGGCTGCCCGATAGATGATGCGGTTGACGTGGTCGACGCGAAGTTCCGGATGCGCGGCCGCCACGCCGATAAGGGAATCGGCCAGAACCGTCTCCGGGGAATTGATCAGTTTCTTCATGTTGAGACCTCCAGGTTTACCTTCATGTTTGCTCTCCGTTGAACTTTTCGAGGTGGATCCGCGAGACGCGTTCGCCCGCAACTCAATACAAGCCACAGAATGCAATTCGACAATGTCGAATATCCTCCGGAAGGATGGTGGATGTCAACACGGGTTATGAAGAAGTGTCAATGGCGCAGCATACTGAAGAGATCAACCGGAGGTGCAGATGTGATTCAAGCCATCGATCGTGCGGCGAAAGTGCTGTCATCGTTGCAGGGCGCACGCCACCTCGGCATCACCGAACTCTCCGCCGAACTGGGGCTGCCGGTCTCGACCGTGCACGGCATCGTCAAATCGTTGCAGGGCCACGGCCTTGTCGCGCAGGAGCCCGGCGGCAGCCGGTACTTGCTCGGCCCGGCCCTGCTCAAACTCTCGAATGTCTACCTCGACACGCTCGATGTGCGCGCGCGGGCCATGCGCTGGACCGTCGAACTCGCGCGCAGAACCGGACTGTCCACGCGTTTGGGAGTACAGCTGTTCGACGAGGTCATCGTCATCCATCACAACGAGCGCCCTGACGGCAGCCAGCAGATGCCCGAAACGGGCCTGTCCATCCCTGCCCACGCCTCGGCAATGGGCAAAGTTCTCCTCGCGTATAGCCCGGAGTACACCTCCGAATTGCTGGGGCGAACCCTCCGCAGTCTCACCGGCGCCACGATCACCGACCCAGCCCAGCTCGCCATGCAGTTAACCTCGATTACGGAACACGCCATCGCCACCGAAGAGGACGAGGCGGTGCTGGGTGAGTCGTCGGTCGCGGTGCCCGTGGTGGACACCCGCGGCACTGTCATTGCCGCGGTCGCTGTTGTCGTTCCGACGAGCGAGTGGCCTCCTGAATCCAGCGTGCTGAATAGCTTGCGCGAAACGGCCCGAAACATCTCCCGGGAACTCGGCGCCAGCACCTGGCCGCCGAGGGCACCCCAACCAGCCGTCGTCGCGCATTCAGAGCCGTGAGAGCGACTCGCCGGCCATGGTGTCGAACATGAGTTCGCTGCGTTCCTGCGGCGGCACTGGCGCCAGATCTGGTCCACAAACTCGCTGGAACGGGTGAACAAATCAAACGCCGCACCGACGTCGTCGGCGTGTTTCCCAACGCTGCAGCTCTGTTGCGCCTGGCCGGGTTGGTTTTGATCGAGCAGCACGACGAGTGGGGAGCTGGCGAACGACGCTACTTCTCCGAAGCATCCATGCTCGAGCTGGCCACCAGGAACAGCTCCATCGAGGTCCTCGACGGGGCAATCAGCACGGATATCGACCCAGCCTGGCGAGTGCACGCCCTCCGGGGCGATGACGGTACCGCCGGAGATCATCATCGGTGCGGCCGGGTCCCGGCGGTTTCCGCCAGGTGAGTTGGAGCTCGCGGTCGGGAGAATTCCGGCCGGGGTGAGGGTGAGCGGGGTCATGACTATTGCTCCAAGGGTTCCGGTAAATCGAAGCAATCATGCCTTGTCTGTTGATGCGGGTCCCTGGGAGGTCAGGAGACATGATCCTCATCATCGTGGGGTATTTGTTGAGGAGAATCGGAATTCTGGTTGGAAACAAAGGTTGATTTGATCAGATGTGTGTAGTGGGGCAGTTCGATCTTGTCAGCCGGTGGTGTAAAAATCTTTTCGCCCAGTGCGCTGAATGCGCGGGTTGCGCCGAGTTTGAGCGCAGCGTTGTAGACCGCCAGGCCGGGTCGGGTTTTGGGGTTTGCTATGCGGGGGGCACCGGGTGGCAGTTGTTGGGCTTGGTGGACGTATGGCCTCATGAGGCGTTCGTAGTTTTGGTTTGCGGTATCGGTGTCGTGGGGATGGGATGCGAGTTCTCCGGCCAGCACGTACGCGCCGACGAGGGCCAGGCTGGTGCCCATGCCGCTGATGGGTGAGGCGCAGTAGGCTGCATCGCCAAGTAGTATCACTTTGCCTTTGGACCAGCTCGGGGCGTGTACTTGTCCGATGTAGTCCAGATACATGTCCTCTGCGCTTTCGAGACCTTCTAGGATGCGGGGGATTTCCCATCCGGCGTCAGCGAAGCGGTTGCGTATTGCCGTCTTCTGTTGTTTGGGGGGCAGGTCTTCGTATCCTTCCGGACCGGAGAGGAACGAGAGGGCGGCCCGGGTGGTGCCCTTGTTGTCGGGGCGCAGAAGAGCGGCCCGGCCTTGAGTTGTGTTGTACCAGTGCGCCCAATCGTCATCGTGGGGGGTGCGGTCAATGGTGAAATATGTCGTGTACAGGCCGAGGTGCCTGATGACTGGCTCGTCTCCGTATACCAGGGCCCGGGTGCGGGAATTGATGCCTTCGGCTATCACCAGGGCGTCGAAGGAGCGGTCAGGCCCGTGCTGGAAGGATACGGTGATTTCGTCGGCGGATTCGGTGACGCCGGTGATGACGTCGCCGAAGATGTACTCGACACCCGTGGAGTTGGTGTCAATGATGATGCGTGCAAGATCTCCGCGCAGGATCTCCAGCTCAGCTGTCGCACCTGCGGTGTCGGAGGTCGAGGCCGGGAACTCGGCGACTGTTTCGCCATTGCTGTTGATGAACCGTGTCCCCTTTTCACCCGTTGTCGCCTCTCTGATGGTCTGTTCTATTCCCATGCGGCGGGCCACTTCGCGTCCGGCGCCGCGAACGTCGATATTGTGCCCGCCCACCCGCAGTTGGGCGGCACGCTCGATGATGGTGACCTCCCACCCGTATCTTGCCAACCAGTAGGCGGCGACGGGACCAGCGATGCTGGCTCCGGAGATCAGTACACGCATATTCGGCATGCGGTGGTTCCTTTCAGAGTGGGCGAGGGTTGCCGGTTCATTCGGTGAATCCGGCCCCGGTAGTGAGGTGGTCTCCGCCCCCGCGGTCGGGAGGCGGAGACCACCGCTCAGAGCAGAAGGGCGGGCGAGTTGGGCACCCAGTTCACGCTTTGCCGCTTACGGATTTTTGAGCCTCGGTTGAAACACTGTCGGCGTGTGCCTTCTCGGTGAGCCGCTTGCTCGGAATGAGCAGGGTGGCGACCACCCCGATGATGAGGAAACCGGCCGCGAGGTAGGAACCAAACGCAATCGCTTGGGTCATCGCTTCCCTCGCCGCATCGGCGACGAAAACTGTTTCCGGGTTCGCTGCCAGCGGCCCAATGGCGGCTCCGGCGCTGTCGGTGACCGCGTTGCTGAGATTGCTCGCCTCCGCCCCGGAGAGGCCGGCGTCGGTTAGCTTGTTCTGCAGGGTGCTCCCCAGGGAGGAGAAGAATACCGTCGTCAAGGCGGCGATACCAAGTGCCGAGCCCAGTTGGCGGAAGGTGCTCTGGATGCCCGAGCTCTGACCGCCATCTCCTTCCGGAACATCTGCCAAGACCACGTTGGTCACCTGGGACGTGGCGAATCCGACGCCGATCCCGTAGAAGAACAGGACCAGGGCGATGAACCACCAATTCGCGTCAGTGACGGCCGCAACAAGGCCGAGGCCGGCAAGTCCCACTACTTCAAGGATGAGACCGATACGCACCAGTGCCAGCGGAGAGACCTTCGCGGAGAGCGGGAAGCTGATGCCGCTGGCAACGAAGCTGCCGATAGCGATAGGGACAAGTGTTGCTCCGGCTTCCAGCGGCGTGTAGTCCAGAGTGAACTGCAACCACAGCGGCAGGACGGCGATGATGCCAAATTCACCCAGGCCAATGATCAGCGTGGCGATGTTGCCGTTGCGGAAGGACGAGATCGAGAATAGCTTCACGTCCATGAGCGGCTGGTGCTTGCTGTTCACACGGCTGATCACCACCTGACGGCACACGAAGACCGTCATCAGCACGACAGAGAGCACGAGCGCCACGAATGCCGGGGAGAGCCCGGCATCCCACGTGGCACCGAACAGTGTGAATGGCTGTTCGCTCATCACCCATCCATAGACGCGGCCCTCGACGAGGCCAAACGCAAGCAGGCCCAACCCGAGAATGGATAAGACGGCGCTCAGGCCATCGACGCTTCCCCGAGAACGCGGGGGTTGTGGGAGGAAGATAACAGCGATCACCAGGATGATGATGACCAATGGGATGTTGATCCCGAACGCCCACCGCCACGACGCGTGCTCGGAGAGCCAGCCTCCCAGCACCGGCCCCAGCGCGGTGGCTGCACCGATGGTGGAACCCCACACGGCAAACGCCTGGCCACGGGCCGGGCCAGTGAACATGTGGTTTAGCAACGCCAGTGACGTCGGCAGGATAGCGGCGGCACCGATGCCCTGTAGGAAGCGGGCAAGGATGAGAATCTCGCCATTTGATGCCAATCCGGCGAGAAGGCTGGTGGCACCGAAGATGACAACACCGCCGATGAACACGCTTCGAGCGCCGCGCAGGTCCGCGATTCGTCCGGAGACCAACAGCAGCGCCGCGAAGACGATCGCATAGGATTCCTGAATCCACTGTGCCTGACTTGAATTGATGCCCAGGTCATCGATCACCGACGGGGTGATCACATTCACGATGGTGGTATCCACCACGATAAGGGCCACACCCAGCGCGACGGCTATCAAACCGATCCACCGCCGCGCTCCTGCAGAAACAGCCATTCCAACCTCCATGTAACTTTACCAAATAACTATTTCATCATCAAACTACTTTATGATGGTAATGTCAACCGAGCTATGAAACCTAACGAAAGGTGGCCTCATGGGTAACTCCGTCCCGCACGCCGGGTTCCCTCAGCAGAGCGAACGCCTCAATGAGGCGCTGCGCGCCTACGGTGCCACCTACTCGGAGCTCGCACGCCAGTTCGCGGCAAACGAAGGCCTTCATTCCACTGACGCCACTGCCCTGATTGAGATCCTCGCAGCGGAGGAACGCGGCGCGGCGCTGTCCCCGGCAAGACTGAGTGAAAAAATCGGCCTCACCCCCGGAGCCACCTCAACACTCATCAACCGTCTAGAGCTGGCCGGCCACGTACTCCGCAGCCGAGTCCACGCCGATCGGCGCATCGTGACGCTCCACTCCACATCCGGTGTCCAGGCCATCGCCGACGACTTCTTCCAGCCGCTGGGTGATCGGATCGCTGACGTGTTGGCAAAACACTCCACCGAGCTTCTCGGGATATTCGAGGGCATGCTCGGGGATCTGACTGAAACGATGGAAAGCTACATCACAGCCACCACTGCCGCCCGAATCAACAGCCCACAAGAACCACCCACGCCTCACCCACAACCCACCAAGGATCCCGACCGGTGAGGAAACCGTAGGGGTGGGTCCGGCCTAAATCGCCCCAGACTCCCCAAAAACGTCGAAGTGAGTCCCGTTTAGATTGCCCGGGTGGGTCCCACTAAAGCCGCCACAGTCATACTGGATTCGACCACCAATCGCCGCAACTCCAGGAAGGATATGGGCGGTCGCCCGCGGATCGTCATAGACAGCCAGATTGGAAACGCCCGCCGCCTCATAGAAGGCGGGGAGACAGTGGCCAAGGCCTCGCTCGATCAGGTCCGAATCCGTTGTCGCATCAGAGCGGCGTTCGCTTTGTTGTCCCGCATAGGGACACGGTATCTCGAGGCCACCGGACCTAACGGCAATTCTCCCTGGGAGGCCGGCGCGAACATGACAACGGGTGGATCTGGCCTCGGTAAGCTCACCGATCGAGTTTGAGGCAATATACGTGGCCCTCAAAGCCGCCTGAAACCACTAACCCTTTGAGTCAACTGAACTCGGGGCAGTCCCCTACGCACCGGGCTATCCGAGGACGTTAGGTGAAAGTGATTTTGCCGGCGATAACGTCCGCGGCCACGGCATCAACTGAAACCCCCGTGGATTTAGCATGCCTCACGAGACATCGCAGCGCTTGGTCAGGGTTTGCGTTGGTTTGAGCGATGATCACCCCGGTTGCCTGATGCACCTGTGGGTTGTACCAGCTCTCGAATCGCCTGATCTGTTGCGGGTTTTCGATGGTCACGTCGCGCCTAGCTCTCCGCCTCGTTTCGGGTAATGAGGTTCGCCTATATTCTGGGCTGCTCCCCTCGAATGGGTCAAGATGCATAAAACGAATCTGTAACGACGGCGATAGCCCTCACTCGTCGGCAACCGAACTGGCTGTTGCGGATTTGAAGTGGATTCCTGTTGCGTCGTGGAGCTTGACCCAGTCGTCTCGACGGCCTGCGTCGTCCCGAGTGTTCGCAATTTGCGCCAGAGCGTCTGGGTCGGACAGATCGGCCAGGTCGAGTTCGGTGAGGCCGACGATATCCATGATGGGCCTTTGGAACATCCGGAACCGTCCAAGCGGCGGGGAGTGCCGGCGATTTCGACAGGTTGAACGCCCCGGACTGCGGGGCGGTGTTCGTGTAGGCGACGGTGTCGGTGTTAGCTGGCCTGGCTGTTGCGGCGACGCCCCGGACCGGGTGTTGGTGCCGGGCGAGATAGCCGCGGTCGAGGTCGTCCCTGGCATAGGTGGCCTTTTCAAGCTGTTTGTCGGCCGGGATACGCGGGTCTAGATGTCAGTTATTGCCCTGATCGACATCAACGAACTGATCACCGTTGATGTTGATGCCAGTGGCGATCGCGAGGGCCCGCAGCGGGCCCAGGAGTACGGTGAGTTGGGTGCAGGGCAGTGCCCGCATTGAGGCGCAGCCAGTAAATTCCGGCAGCGTCAGAGGAAACTGGAGGAATTCGGTTTGTATCCAGCAGGAGGAAATACTGCACCGTTCATGTCGATGGTAAATCAGTTGCAGTCGGGTCACGTCCCTCTAAGGGGTGTGGGTTCTGCGGCAAGAGTGGGGCCGGATTGTGCCGGCGGCGAGTGCTGTGGGCATAGCGACTCAACCGGCATCGGGTGCAGATCGACCGGCCACAAGCTTTGGCCCCTCGCCTGCCGTGAGCCCGTGCATGCCAGCGGCGGAGGTCCTCTGTGTAGCGCGGTGATATCCGATTCTGGCGTTCGAGGCGGCATAGTGTGGTGACGGCATTGTCCGAGGCATCCGATCAGCAGAAGCTGATGCTGAGCATGGCTTCGGGCAGTCAGGCTGCGTTCGGCCTGATTTACGATCAGTTGTGTGTTCCGACGTTTGCGATCTGCAATCACTACCTGAAGTCCCCGGCCGCGGCCGACGAGGCCATGTGCGGCCTGTGGCTATACGTCTGGCAAAACGCGGCCATGTTGTCGGGGCTTGACGGCTCGCCTTGGTCAATCATCATTGGAACAGCGGAGCACCACGCCAAGCATCACGCTCAGGCAGAGCGCCTGGCCCGAGGAACGGCTGTCTCTCTCAACATCTGCGATGACGCCACCTCCAACTGGCTGGGGTACAACATCGCGGCCAGCCCGGACAACCCGCTTTCTTAACCGATGCGGCTCGCCATCACGCCGCCCGCCGCACGTTGCTCGCACGCGCGCCCCGCCACGGGATGAGATGCCCCCTTTGTGGCTCCTACTGGATGACAAGCTATCGGTGTCCGCAGTGGCCCCGCCACTCTCGGTCTGCACCTTCGGCGTCCGATAGAGGATCTCCAAACGGACGCCATTCCCCGGTCAGGCTCGTCACTCGTGCGAAGCGGGTTCATCGCACAGCTCATGTATAGGTGGGGTCGATCCGCTTCGGTTAGGAATGAGGATTATCCGGGCTGGCGGCGAGGTTGTACACCAGCCACCTGGAGGTTGCACCATCACAGATGTTGAGATCAGCCACATCAACATGGATGTCTTCGCTACTTTGAGGCAGGCGGATCCGCAGTGTTGCCGCTCCGAGCAACGGACAGTCCTGGTAGAGATTTTGGCCAGCGACTTTGAGTATGACGTAGGCGGCCTGCTTCGGTTTTACGGTGAGCGTCCGAGCCGGGACCGTGGTTCGTTCCACGGCTGGGTCGCCGACAACGTTCCCGTTGGCATCGAGCAGGGCTACATCGGGAAAGCCGGACACTTCGCAGTCAGTGGTGCCGGTGTTGGCTAGCTTCACGTAAGACAGGGCTGTGTTTTGAGGGTGCTCAGGGTCGAATGCTTTACGGGTGGCAGCGAACTCGCAGCCTCCGGCTGTGGTGCCTACCACCGGTGCCGACGTTGCCAGGCTTTCATCGGGCACGGTCGGCGAACAGCCCGCTAGTGCCCCCAGAATGATCATCGCTGTCACGGCGGCCCGTGCGCTGGTGGATCGACAAGGTCGACCGTTCACTTGAATCCCCCCTATCAAGTTGCCTACCAGCACTGTACGGCTGATCAGCGAAAGAAATGAGGGGGAACACCTCGTCTCTCAGACCCTCAGCACACGCCCAGCTTCCCCGGGGCGCCCAAGCCGAGCGGCGTTGGGCTCCGGGCCGGGCTTTACGGTTAGAACAGGCGCGGGTGCGTTTCTTCTACCCCGGCGAGAGCGGCGCTCATCCGCTCAGGGTCCCACCCGTGGGTGAGGATCACGTCTCGAAGATCGCGGGAGCGCTGCGCGCCTTCCTCTCGCGCAAGACCATTGAACTGCCATGCTGGCCACCGGTTAGCGTGGCGGTTTTTCTGCGCCCGGTCGAGCATGTTCGTTTTGTTGGTGTCCTCGGATAGGTACGACTCTGCCGCGTCTCTGACGGTGTGCACGCAGATAGGCACGTCGCAGGAGTGCGGCAGCAGCACCGACGACGGGAGCGCTTTTCCGGTGTCGAGTTGGTAAGTGAAACGCTGCGGCCGATAGACCTTCTGGTCGTCGCCGTCCTTGGTCCAGAATCGGCCGTAGCCGTCATCAGCGATCGCGCCTGTCCATATCCAACAGTCATCGGTGGCAGGGCCCTTGACGACGTGCGACCCGAACCGCTCTACCTCCGTGGCTTTCATTTTCTCGCTGCGCGCTTGGTTAGGCGATGGGTGTGGGGACGGTCGCGAGCTGGTGAATTCGGCCCTTGGATAGTCCTAGAATTTTGCCGGCTTCTTCGAGTGTGTATCCGTCTGCGAGGAGATTGGCAATCACGGTGCGGCGCATCTGCGCCGCTTCCGCTTCGTCCTCGCCGGCCACAGTCTTAGCTTGGGCGCTCTCCCAGGTGGAGCGGTAGGCCTCGGGGAGCGCGTAGGTTACGCGGACTGCGATCGTGGCGGGATTGACGTCAAGCCAGAGCGCGGCCGCGTCGGTGGCCGTGGCCTCTACGTCGTTGATGTTGCGCGTAGAAGTCACGGTGTCTAGGTCATCATCCTGGAAGGAGATTTCCCACCATTTGTCCTCATGGGATGCGGTTGCTTCTATCGTGCGGGGTGTCGTCATGGTCGTGCTTCCTCTTCTTATTTCACTTCATCGAACCAACGCACGACGGCGTTAGCTGCGTGAGCCTTGGCGACCAGGTCGGCCGTTGTTGCAGCGGATGCCGCCGCCAGGTTGAGCAGCCCGGTGGCTTGCCCGTCGGCGCCGACTGCGGGAAGTCCGGGGGTGCCGTGGTCGTCCTCGCCGTTGTAGTGCGTGCCGTCTACCGCTGCGCCGTGCCACCCTGCCAACTGCGCGTAGACCTGGGCTAGCGACTCCTGGGCGGCTTGGAGACTACCCAGCAGCTCGTAAGAATCTGAGGGGCGCGGAACTGTGCGCGTCGAGTGTGCCAGCGTCTTGGCTGCTTCGGCCAGCTCGTCCGCAATTTCTGTCTGTCGGCCTTCTTCGTTTACTGACATTGGGTCTCCTGGTCGTTGGTCTAGTGGGTGAGCTGGTGCACGCGCTGATACGAAACGCCCAACACCACGCCAATGTCGCGGATGGTGTAACCGTCCGCCTCTAGGCGGCGCGCGACGCCGCGGCGCAGCTCGGACGCGCGCTGTTCGCGCTCCTGCGCTTCCTCGCGCAGCGCGCTAGCCTCCTGCACTTCCCGGTCGATTTCCGGGCTGATCGACACGCGCACCAGAACCTCTATCGAGTCCGCCGAAACATCTTCAACAAACGCGATTGCTTCCCGCTGCGCTTCGGCCGCCTGGTCGAGCCTGGTTACCTGCGAGATCGCGCCGGGCACCTGGTCGTTTTGCACGACCCACCAGCGGCCCTCCTTGTGTGCCTGTGATGTGTACGTCACCGCCACCACCCCTTCCCTAGTTCCTTCTCGAACTGCTTGTAAAACGCGCGGGCGGTTCCTTCCGCAACTTCGGAATGTCGCCCGATGGTGCTTCGCGTTTCTCCAACCACGATGCCGGTGTGGTTAGTCAGCTCGACCTCTCGATAGTCAAGGCCGCGAGCTTTGGCCGCATCCCTGATTTTTTTGAGTACCGCGCGTTTGTTCATGACTCTAGTCTAGTGACCTTGACTAAACAAGTCCAGGTCACTAGACAGATTCTCTTGGTCAATGTCCAAGACCTCGACGGGCGTAGCTTCGGCGGGTCGGCAGTGGCTGTCCCCCTCCTCGTCGGTGGCGGCGTGCGCCTCGATCCAGTAGTCGGCGGCGGCGGTTGCGCCCACTGCGCGGAGCAAGTTTGACAGGGCCTCGACCTCGCCACAGGTTAACCGCGGCCCCAGGTCGCGGGCTAGGTCGGCTTCCTCGAAAACGTCAACAAATACAACGACGGGAACTGAGTCGATGGTGATTGTGGGCATGTCTGGTTCTCCTGGTCTATCGGACGGGTGTGGTGACGGTGCAGAGGTTTACGCGGTGGAGGATTGCTTGGGCAACCTGCTTGGGGCTGTAGAGGTAGTCGAGGTAACGGCCCGCGACGTACAGCCCATCGGGCAACGTTGCGCTGTCGATCGGCTCGCCCTCGGGGGTAAACAGAACTAGGTCCCGGTGGTCGCTCTCGGTCCTAATGAGGTGCTGCGCTGCGCGGTATCCGGCGGCGGTGTATTCGCGGTGGCTGAGGATTCCGTCACAGCAGTAGCGCACCTCACGGGGCATCTCTTCACCCTCGCCCGCGATCAGCGCTGTTCCGCTGTCGTCGTAGCTGTCGGTCATCCCGTTGAAGCTGCGGCCCTGAAACTGGCTGGTGACTTCCTTTACTTCAAGCTCGGTGGGTCCGTCACTGTAGCTCACGTTCATCCACGCGGCCGCGGTGCCGGTGCTCATCCGAACACTGAACTTCACTCCGGGAAACGCGTTCTTCAATGCGGCGCGAACCAACTTGGCAGTGTCCTTGGTGGTGATGTATTCGATCATGTTCTCTATCTCCCTCAACGTTTCTTTGCCTTTTCGGCGGTCTTCCGCCCTCACGGGAGTGCTGTCGGGGTCAAGCCACAAGGAGCGGTTGGCAGGCCAAAGTTTTTGGAGGAGCGCAGCGGGGGAGAAAAGTTTTGCCGAAACTGCGACGACGGCTTGACGCCGGCAGCGCGAAGTGAACAATCCCCCAGACGAAAAAGCAAAAAGGCCACCGTGCGCCGGCCTGCATACCGGGGCACCGAGACCGCCGCATTTCCCCGTCTCGAGAACGGGTCTCGGCAGGTTGGCTATGCTGCCGGCATGGAACCGGACTCCTTGGGCGCTCCCCCGAACTGCGAGCGGTGCCTAGTGCCGATGGTGACCACCGGGTCACCGGCAAGCGCGTTCTGGCGGTGTCCCTCGTGTGACCTGGTGCGCCTGGTCTAGCTCCCGATCGGCCCATCTGGTGGGCGGATAATGGGGGATGAACTGGGACCTGGCACACCGCCCACGGGACGCGGCTGAGTCAACGCCGGCCACTGTCGAAGCGCCTGACAGTTGGGCTGCAGTCGAGCAACTGCGAGCTGCGATCCCCGCGGATCACCTGGTGCCGTACGTCAGGCCCGCTAAGTAGTCGAGGGCGCCGGCCACCGTTGGAGGGCTTGGAGAGCGACAGGGCCACTCCCCAAGCTTGCTACGGGAGGAGCAAGTCCAGAACGGTCAGGGCCTGGTCCCAGCTCAGGACGCCGGAGATCACGCACAGGAGCAAGGTTGCGCCCAACACTCCCCCGCCTGCAATCTTCATCCCGGAGGGTGAGAACTGCATGCTTGCGCTGAATGCGGGAGATGTGGGCAGCAGTTCGGGTGCTACGGTCATGGTGTTTCTTCTTTCTGGTTTGCCTCTTGGGGAGGTTTATCGGACACAGGCCCCTCACGGGGTCTCTGTGCTTTAAGCGGTCGTGCTACTAGGTACTATCGGCACTTCCTTTCTGGACATGCGCGGCAGGGGGCCTGTCGCCGTCGGCGGTCCTGCCAGTACGTCTATGCGGTTCCCCGGGCCGGGGCTGGAGTCCGTTGGGACATTGTGCCTTGAATCGAACACACATTCGAATGGAATTGCGGCATGGGAGCGAACAAGAGATACCCGAGTGGCCCGCAACCGGCACCCCCCGTGCAGGCCGACACCCTGAAACAGGTTGAGCCCGAGTACGAGGAGTTCACCGCTCGGCCGTTCAGCCTCACCGCGGAGGAGCTGGGCCGACTGCCGGCAATTGTGGTCACCGAGCCCATTCCCGTTCTGGCGTGGGTGCGATCCCCCGCAATGTCTGCGCACGTCCAGGGCCGCGCCCTGGCGTGGACCCAACGCGCCGTCTACGTCGAGTGGGAACACCGCGGGCTGCACCGCGCGTGGGTGTGGGCTTCGGCCGTCGAACGCGGCGGGTTGGCCGTCTAGGTCCAGTAAAATTGTGACGCGCATCGCCTTCCCCCCTCCCACTCTGCGCTTGTAGTTAGATTCTGAATCTGGACTTCCCCTGAAAGCTTACCGTGAGTTTGCTGGGTACTTTCGGGTTGGGAGATTCCACCCTGTCTCTTCGCCTGAATAGGGCGCCAGTGGAGCGGCCCCCACTCACACCATCGGCAGACGTGATCGTGACCGATGAGGGATGCTGGCACGGTTTCCCTATGCGCGCTCCTTGGAGCCAGCAGCCCGCGACGTGTTCGCGGTCCGGTTTAGGGTGTGAGCCATGGCACTGGGATACGCATTTGTCGATGAGCGTGGGGCGCGATACGGCGAGGACAACCCGGCACCGCCCGATCGCACGTTCGTCTACGGTCCGGCCACGGGCCCTTTCGCTGGACAACGCCTGGTTGTGCACGCCTCATCTTGGGACGGCACGCTAAGCAACACCTGGCTTGGGGAAGGGCGGGACCGCTGCATGGCAACCTCTGAGGTTGCGAAGCTTTTGGAGATGGACGTAGTGCCCGGCAGCTCTCAATTCGGTGACCGGTAGGGGATCGGTCAACGTACGTTTACTGACCCGACGACGGAGCCGACCGACGTGCCGGCCGCAAGGCAAGCAGCCCTGGATTTCTATTTCAGGCGAGGGCGCTCGAGCGGTCGTCTTAATCGTTCCGCCTGGAACGAGAGCCCATGATGTACGACACCATCAGCGATGTCGTGCAGCTTGGAGCTGCTGGTGCGCGCGTAGGTGCGGAGCAAGGAGAAGGCTTCATCGATGGGCACCCCGTGGCGCTGCGCCAAAACACCCTTAGCTTGCTCGATGAGTATCCTGCTCTTCAGCGCTTGCTGTAATTGTCCGTTCACTGTGCCTTGATTGTGGATGATTTGGTACTGGACGAGGCTGATCGTTGCCACTTGAGCCAAGGCCAACGCCAAGGCTGCGTCTTGGTCGCTGAACGGTTCGCGGGCGGAACTAAAAAGGTCAAGGCTCCCGAAAGTGTGACCGCGCAGGCGCAAGGGGAAAGAATGCGCCGCATCGAATCCCCGCGACAAGGCAATCGCAACAAACTGAGGCCACCGTCCGGCCTCTTCAGAGAGATCAGAAACCTCTACAGGTTCCCCGGAAGCGAAGCAGTCCAGACATGGGCCTTCATTGTAACCAAGCTGGGCCTCTTCGACCTCGCTCGTACGCTCGTTCGAAGACGCCACAATGTGAAGAACGCCACCGCTGTCGGCCAGAAGAATTCCGGCGTCTGTCGCCGCGGTGAATTCGGTGCTGGCCTGGACGAGGATGTCCATGGTGTCAACGACGTCGTGGCCCGCGCTTAGTGAGTCGGCGAGGAGCACAAAAACGTCTGCAAGATCAACTTCGCGTTGTGAGGAGACCATGCACCCAGAGATTAGAGCGCGATCACACCGGCCGCAAAGGGGTTGCACACCGTCATGCTTGTCCGATAGGGGATGGGCCAGCGAGATTTTGCAGCTCGACGCTTACTTTTTGACGGTCGCGCCTCGTGCCGCGGAAATTAAGCGGGGCCCCAGCCGATTGCTGGAGCCCCGCACTTACTCAGCCCACAAACAGCCGAATCAGGTTAGCGAGGGTGACAGCGATAGAAATCGCCATCCTTACCCACCTTCCTGCTTCGCTCTTTGTGACCCCGTGGCAGGCACAAGTGCATGTCATAGGATTCACCGTCCTTCGATAACTCCGGCGAATACGAAGGATGGTCGAGGCGGGTGCGGGTGGCATACGCGCGGGCTCTGATGAGCTTGCACACGTACTCACTTCCGCGTACAGTTCCAGTTGAAACCACTGGGATCTGTAGAATCCCGCGCTCTTCCATCTGGGAGGCAAGAACAAGCTCAGTACCGCTGTAACGGGACTGGGCTTTTTTCTTGCCACAAGGAAGGAGACCCGGAGTGTCTCTATCCTCAGCTCTTGGGCGGCAGTGAGTGAGTTCCGCTGGGTTCCGCGAGTTCTCGCGCCCAGTTTCGACCATCACTCTCCTACCGACTTTTCGTCGCCACTATTAGTGGCGGGGACCGTAAATAGGACGGCATCAGTGGGCCGAGTGGAGGCCGCTTTGCGGGAAGCCGTAGACCACCCGCCTTGAAGCTCGTAGCTCCGCATCTCGGCGTAACCCACAGGTGAAGTCGGCTCGATTCTCCATTGGATCGTGTGAGACAGGATGCCCTTCTTGGTCAGTTCAGCGAAGCCCCTCTTGGCGGTGCTCTGCGAAATCCCGTACCACTTCGGCACACGTTCAAAGGGCAAAGTGAACGTTGATTTCATCGACAGAGCTATGAGCAGCATGACCTTGGCGGGGAACGTCATGGTCATGTAGTGCCCCTCCAACCAGTACGCGTGAGGGATGGAGAACCATGTGCCGTGCACCTTGTCTGACGTGGGACGGACATACTCGGAGCCGTGTCCGGACTCATCCAGGAGGATGTAGGACATTTGTCGCCCTTCCCGTTCTCGGCGGATGAGGCCCTGGTCGACCAAGCGACGGACGACCTTGGACCAGGATGATTGGGCGGCTTCTAGCCCGTCATCCGTGCCCCCTCCCGTTCCCTGGTCCAGGCCGAGTGCGCGGACCCAGGTCTGAGATGGGTAAGTGGCTTTGTATGGCGCCCTGCTGGACGCGATCGCATGGATGAACAGGAAAGCGTCTAGGTGGACTGCGCTCCTCGTCTTGACAATTTTCGCCAACATCGAACCTCGCTCCCCCGAGGCGTTAGCGTCCTTTGCCAAGCGCTGCACAAACGCACTCCGGATCGGCACAGCCGTCCGGGTGGTGCGCGCGAGCATTGTCTTAACGTATTCCTCCCGAGCAGGCGCGCCCAGAGGCGCAGAACCCTGGAAGGGGTTCAGCGTCGTGCTGGCTGCTGTCTGCGGGATGCTCATCAGCCCATCATGGCCCATAATCACCGCGCTGGTTACCAGCACGGTTTAGAACTCTTACCACTTGAGACACCCCTATGTGAGGAGATGCTATCCAGCTGATATCTGCATGTTAGCGAATGCGAGTGCAAAAGCCCGTCGCCGACATCTCCTAGTCGGAACTCCGGGTGTGAGGGCTTCCCGACCTGGTTACCAGCACAACCGGCAGCCGTTCAGGTTTTCACGGCAGCCAGCGCCGAACTTCCGCGAGGGCCTGGTTTCTCCATGTGCCGGGGGGTGGCCATAACCTGCAGCTATGACCTTTACCGCAGTCTTTATAGCCTCGCTGAGCTTGATAGTCAGCGGACTTTCTCTGGGATGGCAAATAGCAATTTGGTTGATGAACGGTGCACGTGTTCGGGTGACCCTCAAAAGCGGAGTGCTCGGGCGCGGCAGCGCTGTAACCGCCAATGTCGAAAAGAACGGCCGACTTCGTGACATGGGGTCGATGCGCAGCCAAGGGTGGGCGGGCCCCGATGTCCTAGCGGTCGAGGTGACGAATGTGGGGCGACAACGGACAAAAGTTGTGCGTTACGGGTTCCACCAGGCCAAGGGGCTACCCAGCGTTGGCTACAACGATCCGGGAGCGTTTAACACAGCACTGCCCGTATGGATCGAACCCGGCGAATCCACGACGTGGTACGCGGAGCTGCAGGACGCCGTAGCGCTTGTGCGCGTGACAAAAGCAAAAAGGCGGAGCTCTGTTGGCCGCGTGCGTATGTATGTCGAGCTTGGGACGGGAAAGACTCTTGTCACCCGCAACGCAGCTCGACTCTCGTAGTCGTGACCGTGCAAGCGTTGCCCCATCGGCTGCCCGATAGGGGATCCTTCTCCGGACGCGGCGTACATTGAAGCGCGGTTCCAATGGTCAGAAGAGGGGGCAGCGTAGAACTAGTTGAAGATCCGTCCAGTTTCATGAGTGGCAATGATGGTGGCAATGGTGGCTATCAGATGTCTCCCCCACCGAGTCGGAGGAGTACACCTTCAAAGGTCGCCGTCGGACCCGACACTACTTTTTTCCTTTTTCGGTACGTGCATTACGGGAGAATGACGACAAAAAGGAAAAGGCGTTGTGCCGCGCAATGCGCTGTCACCTGCGACTGCAGTTGTTGCTGAGCATTGAACGGATGCCTCCCCTGACCAGGTCCGACAATGCTCATCGGCTACGCCCGCGTCTCCACGGACGCGCAGGACCTCACAGTGCAACGCAACGCCCTCACGGGCCTGGGAGTCGCGCCAGAGCGCGTGTACGTCGATCAGGGCCGCTCAGGCACCAACCGTGACCGTGTCCGGGCCTGGCGCGCGCCCTCGCTGCGTGCAGGTCGGGTGACACCCTGGTAGTGACCAAGCTCGATCGGCTCGCCCGGTCGGTGCCGAATGCGCGCGACATATCGGCCGAGCTGGCAGAGGCCAGCGTGCGGCCACTGAACTTAACGAGCGGCCCCGCAAAACTCTCAACCGCGGCACCCCAGCCGATCTGCTCGGCGAGCTAGTCTCGAAGAAGGAAAAGCCCCTGTTGCTTCCACCGTTTGAAACCGCCGCTGCCAGGCTCTGCACAGACGGACTCGTACCTTTAGACCCAACGCCCGAGGCCGCCGCCCCGGCAGTCGTACACCGCAGGTACATACATCAACTGACATCACGACAATCCGAGGAAAATCATGAAGAAACTTTGTGCACTCTGCTCCGGAATTGCCGTCATATTCTTCTTGACTGGCTGCGCTGGCCAGGAGAGCGGAGAGGCAGCGTCTTCAACCCCGTCGCCCACTAGTACCGGTTACCCTTCGGCTTCCCCTTCGCCCGTAGCGCCTGATCCTGGGAAGTCCGAGCCCAGCGGCGAAGCCTCGGTCCCCGCAAACGATCCGGATGTGACGCCGATGCCCGTCGGAGTCGCTGAGTGCGACGGAGACAACCTGGGTATTTCTATCGCCGCGCAGCCGATGGCCAGCGGAGCCGGTTCGTTCTTCTCCGAGATTACGTTTACTAACACCAGCGGCGACGCCTGTTTGGTTGAGGGAGCGCCTTCCATCTTCAACCTCGCGGACAGCGCTACGGGGGCGGTCGTTGGGAAGCGCGCGGCGGACAGCGGCATGCCGGAGGTGGTGCAACTCGCTCCTGGGGCGTCTGCTTACAGCACCATCCATTTCAGCAATGCCGGAGCGTACGACTGTGCCACCGCCGTCGCCGATGTGGCCAAAGTGAGTCCACCCAACTGGGATTCGTCGCGGACTATAACGCTGGAAAGTCCCGTCACCGTGTGCAACACACCCGCTACATACAATGTGTCGTGGATCAGCGCGACCAGTCTCTTCTGATCTAAAAGCGCCACGTGTCGGTCACATACTTGTCAGAGCGGAACCAACGAGACAAGACTTCAGCTAGGCGGGCTGAGCCGGTGGAGGGCACTGGGTGTATCAAAACCCTAGAGATATAGGAGGTCTCAAAGCCGTGATGTGGGCTTCTTCTGAAATCGCCTGGATCTAGCGACGGGCCGAGTCTTATAACTAGGTCGCACAACCTCCGGAGTGGTTTTCGGCACTCATCGTTAGTTATGCGACACCTTGTCGTCGCTCACATGTCGATTGCGGCTGCTTAGCTGTGGGCATGGACGCTGCGATATTCTCTCCTACTGGGTACGACGACAATTTCCTCGACTTGCCGCTGCAGCTTCCCACACCGTCCGCGGGAACCATCACTCGCGAACTGCCCTACACACACTTCACCATCCTTCTGGATCCCGTCCGGCGCCTTGCTATCGCCACCGGTGTCAACATCAACGGCGACCAACTCATCGACGTCGACCGCGGTGATGACTGGCACCTCGACCCCCGCATCCCCAACAATGAACAGACTGGGGAGGCCGTCTACGCGAAGAACGACCTGGACCGCGGGCACCTCGTCCGGCGCCGAGACCCGGTCTGGGGCGACGCCGCAACCGCCCAGCAGGCCAACGCTGATACCTTCGCCTACACCAATGCCGCCCCGCAAGCCGGGGCGTTCAACCAATCGAAAGAGCTCTGGCTCGGCCTCGAAGATCACGTCCTCACCTACGCACACACCAACAAGAACCGCATCAGCGTCTTCACCGCACCCGTGCTCTTCGAAGAAGATCCGGTGTATCGCGGTGTCAGGATCCCTCAACTTTTCTGGAAGGTCGCGGCGTGGACGACAACGGTTGATGCTGCCACTGTTCTTCAAGCCGCTGGGTTCGTCTTGGATCAAAGGCCGCAGCTGGCCGATCTTGATCTCGACGCTCTTCGCTCACAAGCGCTCATCGCTGGCACTCCTCCCCCACTTGGCCCGTACCGCACATATCAAGTGCCCATTATGGATATCGCCGGCCTGACCGGCCTTGACCTGATGACCTTCGCCGACGCTGACGTTTTGGCGCCGATCCTAGCCGTGCGGAATGACACTGGTGACCGTGGGCTCTGGGTCGAGCTCTCGGACGAGTCAGGAATCCACCTTTAGGGGACCTGGTGTGGCGGCGCATTACGCTCGCCCCTACCGACTCGAGCAGAGGGCAAAGAGGATCGGAAAGTTCCCGAACCGGAACTGGGCAGCTACTCTTTCGGAATGAGAGACACCTGGACACTCTTTACCCTCGTCTACGTCCAGAGCGGGTGGCAACGGTTTCTTCCGAGTTCCTCCATCGCGGTTCTGTCGTACCTTGCGACGGAGGGAGCCGCGTCGCCCACTGAAATAGACGAAGAACTAAGAGGCAACGTCGACACGGCTGAAGGTCTCACCTCGGATGTCTGGGAACCTCCGCTGGAATTCACGGACGAAGAACTTCGCCAGCTCGATGAAAACTCCGAGGGCATCCCCCTCGTCAGTGACGGAACCCGCCGTAGCGCTGAGGTCGTCAACGCCCAGGCCCAAGCGACTCGGATAGAAGAGATTGCCGAGCTCGAGGTCTTTAGCTCGCACCTGGGCCTGGCAGCTATTCGCACTCTGGCCGACCTGCTGGACTTCATGACTGCCGCACAGGTGACAGTCCTGGCCGATGGCCAGTATTCCATCAATCCGGCCGCTCCCCTGCCGGAGGAAGTCCTGCCCCTGACCGAACCACGCCGCGAGACGGAGGCACAGCTTCGCTGGAACCAATTACACCAAGAAATGTCCCAGCAGATTATTGCGCTCTTCAAACCAGAACAGCCCTACTCGATCAACTCGTTGTCGACAACAATAGAAGAGCTCGCCCACAAGCTGGGGGCCGATCCACAGTCCATCCGTGAAGCCCTGGTCATCCTCATCGATGAGGGAGATTTCACGATCACCCGTGACCCCCTCCGAGCCGCTGCGGATGACCCTTTCAACGTCAACGTGAACTGGGAAGCGTTCTACGTATCCCGCCTTCCGGTGCGATTCAACAATCCGCCCAGCGAAGACAAATAGGCGCCGGAATGACCCCAAATCACGCCAAGCACCCCCAAACTCATTCCCTGGGCGGTACAGCTAGCTGATCATTTTTTGCTGGCCATCACCGAGCGTCCGAACAACGATTTTTGCTGCGGTATCGCGCAGACTCGCATGCATTCTGCGGGCCTCGGCCCGCAGCAGACCAAACGCCTCATCCATGGGCACACCGTAACGCTGGGCGAGGGCGCCTTTGGCTTGCTCGATGAGTACTCGATCCTCAAGCATTACTTTCATCTGGTCCCGAACGGCGATGTGGCTATGGAGCTTCCTGTGCTGCTCAACACTGTTCGCGGCATACAGGGCCATCGCCTCAGCCAATTCTGCATCGCGGCCGCTCAATCCGCCGGGCTCTGCCAAGAACAGATTCAACGCGCCCAACCTCTGCGAACCAAACCGTATCGGAACCGAGTGAACAGCCCGATATCCGCGGGCCTCAGCGATAGCGCTGAAGGCCGGCCAGGTCCCTCGAGCGTCGGCGACGCTGGGAACTTCAATCGTGGCTCCCGACCGGTATGCATCCAGACACGGACCCTCGTGGGCGCCGAGCTGTTCCTCTTCCACATCGCTGGCCCGCTCACTACTGGACGCTGCAACATGCAGGACGTCACTGCTATCGGCCAGGAGGATACCCGCGGCAATAGCAGCCGTGAACATCGTGCACCCCCGAACCAAAACGTCCATCGTGTCGATCACGTCATGGCCCGTCTGCAAGGTGTCCGCGATAGCTACGAACACCTCAACGAAGCTCTCCCCCTCATTTGCAAACATTTCTATAAGCTACAACGCACACCGCATTCCCGCACCTCCCAGTTCGCTCAACCGTGCTCGTCGCGCGCACGTCTTCTACCCGCCAGGCCAGCGGAAGCAGCTCTTCACCGCTCCCCCGGCGCTCTACGGCGCCAACAACCTCGAGCACAACGAAGATAATGCTTGTGAAAATTCCGTAAACACCATGTCTCGGAAACCTACAGCTTCATAAGACGTCAGCCCGGCCCAACCATGCTCTAGTTTCCCGCGAGTTCTTCGTCGTGCCGAGCGTCCCAGAAAATCGTCTCATTGGAGTTTCTGCCTCAAGGTCCCGGGAGGGTCTTTTTCGAGACAGAACGAGGCGTACTAGATTGCTGACTTCCTCAAGTCAGCCGCTCGAGCCGGGACGCCTAACTTCAGCTAATGCGAGGTCGCCGCCGGGCACTGTAGCGAGATGTGACTCCCCCATTCACTAGTACAGCGAGTAGTCGGGCTGTTCGGGCCCGCGAGCCACGTCGGTTTCTGCCCAGATCTCTAGCAGTGTCTGTCCCCGCTCGAGCCGAGCATCTCGATCGACAGCTTCACTCTCAATTTCACGCAACCGTTGACTCAGCGGAATGTCTTTTGAGAACGCATCTATTGCGAGGTCGAGCGCATCGCTGCTTCGACGCTCAGCTATCGAGACTACGGAGTCGATCATGCTAGTCCGGACCGGGTTGCCGTGAACCAATGCATTGCGAACGCGCCTCAAACGCTTCAGTTCGAGGTCGATCCCCTGCTGAAAATGTCGTTCCGCGCGGTGGAAGTGAGCTTCTGAATCGAGCCCGCTCATGAGCGATTTCAGACGTTGCTTCTGCATTGGGACATCGCACATCGCAAGAATTTCTGGTGCGTTTGCATGCACCCGTTCGAACTTCGTTGTTCCGAACCCATGTGGGTAGACCTTCGGCAACAAGGTTTTGACTTGAGCCGTCTCCCAGTTTCGTCGGAACAAATACACGACCGTATTGCCGAGTTCGGCCCGCCAATCGAGATAGGCCCAATTGCGCGAGAGACCGCAGTCCAGTTCGCTTACGCCGAGTTCGCCCCAGGCGGCAATGTGTTCCACCGCATGATTGCGAAGACCGACAGCGGTCCGAGCGTGCCTGCTGCGCGTGGTGCCGAAAGTGTTCTCATAGCCGGACTCGAAACCCGACTCTGAGATGAGTCGTACGGCCTCGGTGATCTCGTACGGAATCGGGCGGGTACCGATAGCCACAGACAGGTCTCGCGGAGTGCGCGGTAGTTGTTTCGCAGTCAGCCCCATGCCGTAGCGAGAGACAGTCGGCTTTCGACGCGCCGATATCCCTGAGCGCCCCTCGACTCGACCGTCGACGAGCTCCACAGTTGCGCCTGTCGACACCCAACGGGTGCTCCCTGTATTCGCGGTCGCGAGCGCAAGAATCAGATCCATCCGGATGTCGGCCGCTTCGCTGGCGCCGCGCACCGCTCTGACTCCGAGGTCGACCCGCGCGACCGCGTAGCTGTTTGGATCGCTGTAAATGTCCGATTGAATCGTTGCGCCGTCGCCTGGCCACCACTCGACTCCTGTTTTGAGAACTTGCCTTAGTTCTTCGCGGTGCGGGAACTCGATACCGTCGTCTTTGCGAGCCTGAGGAATGAACATGTAAGAGTCGTAGAGCGTCACGTCTCCCATTTCAAGCGGCGCGTCATCGACGAGCGCGAACTCGTATTCGATCCAAACGACACAATGCCCCTTGCGCGGAACCGCGAGAAGGTCTTCCACGGCCTTTTCAATCACCGCCCGGCTTTGCGCCGCGTACTGATGTGTAAATCCGTCGACCCGGTGGCTGTGAGGTCCGGTAATTGAACCGCCTAACGCGCTTTTAATGGGGCGAAGATCAGGTTCGAAGTCAGGGCTCCGGATCGCGATGCAGGCACGTAAGCTGTGCTCGAGTTGTTGCGCATCCTCCAACGTCGTCTGCCCCTCCGCGGCATCGAGGAGGTCACCAAGTGCCGCACGAATCGCTCCGTCTGACGCTAGCTCTAATGAAAACCGTTGTAGCTTCTCGCGGGCTACTGAGCGGGCTAGTTGGGACGGATTGCGCACGCGCGCGATTGTCGAAATTTCCCTTCGTGCCGCTCCCATGAACGGATTGACAACTCGTCGAAGCCTTCGTCCTACATGCGCGCATGTGTCTTCGAGCTCCTCACTGATGCTTCGCGCGTTGCGCATCCATTGAGCCGGGGACGTGCCGGAGAGGAGCCACGCATCCACCTCACGAAGACATTCATCCAATCTAAGAGAGGGCTTGAACGCTCTGTCAGAGGACAAGAGTAACTCAAGATTGCCCTGCCAACTCATCGCGTTACTTCCATGGTCGGGTGAACCGCATCACCGCGATGGCTGTCGCTGCATTGGTCCTGATCTTGGTTGTCATCCTGGCGAGTAGACCACAAACTACGCGTTGGAGCGCAGGTAGGCATAGACAGTTTCCCGGCTGATCCCGAATTCACGTGCGAGAGCAGCTTTCGGTACGCCAGCGGCGGCCTTTTCCCGCAGCTCAGCGGCACGAGCAGCGTCGAGTGATCGCGTACGGCCCTGGTAGACCCCACGAGTCTTTGCCAGAGCAATACCCTCACGTTGGCGTTCACGGATCAGCGACCGCTCGAACTCCGCGAAAGCCCCCATCACGTTCAGAAGCAAGTTCGCCATGGCATTGTCGTCCCCAGTGAAGGCCAGTTGCTCTTTCACGAACTCGACCCGCACTTTCTTCGCCGTAAGCCGGCGCACGATCGAACGCAGATCATCCAGGTTACGGGCCAGTCGGTCCATGGAGTGCACGAGCACGGTATCGCCGTCTCGGACGAACTTGATCAGTTCCTCCAGCTCGGGCCGGTGCAGGTCCTTCCCCGACGCCCTATCCGCGAAGACCCGGTCAACGTCAACGCCATCAAGCTGACGGACGCTGTTCTGATCTAGGGTGCTGACTCGCACATATCCCACGCGTTGGCCGGTCATGGGCCTCCTACCTAATCTGTCCGGTTGAACTCTAGGACCCAGCAACAGGCACTGTCAAACAATCCAAATGGAACCCTATTCAGACACCCAACATTGACGGTGTCTGACGCCTAGTTGGGGTCTACCCCACTCTGACACTGACAGGGTACCTGCCGTTCGGAGTGGCAATGACGGGGTAGCGGCGTTCCGGGTGCTTGGCGTGGATGCTCTGGAAGAGTGGCCCGCTGTTTTCGCTCAGTGCGCTGTTGTACCAGCGCACGTCGGGGAAGGCAACGAAGAGGGCCTCACACATGCCTGTGGCGACGCTTTGGCGGTGGTCCTCGACCGCCAAGGTGGACCAAGTTGACCGTGCACCTTTTGAGCCATGAGAGATGCATCGCGTGTGGCATGTCGTGTCGCTGAGGTGATTTTAGTCTTGGCATAGCGCCGTTTCGCGGCGCACATCCTTGATTTGGCACGGGTGTTTGGGGGGTCGATAGCGATGCGCAAGGAGACTAATGGGGGCGGTCCAGATCGTTGGCGACGGAGCCAAGGAGGGCAGGACCGAACGGATAATCAAGACTCGGGCCAAGGCGCTCTCACGTCACCACACAGTTGTCCGCGGTTCTGCCAACACATACGTGTCCGCGACTCACATGCAACCGTTGCGCGATGGAAGTGGCACGGTTCGAGTCGTTGTTGTCAGCAATAGCCGTTTGGTAGCGGAAGCGCTGGCTCAATCCATTCCAGCGGATGCTGATATCGAGGTCCTCGGTGTGGGATCGGATGGAAACGACGCCGTCATTCTGAGCAGAGTGCACCAGCCGCAAGTGCTCGTTGTCGACGTTGACGCTCCGGGACCTCCACTGAACCTCGTGATTGCGACGGTGGCACAGTATTCACCATCTACGCGGGTTGTCGTTCTGTCGGATTTGCAGCCGGACAGCGAGGCGCCGGCCGGTGCATGGAGTTTGGTCTCGAAGTCTGAGACCTTGACGGGGTTGTGGGCGAAAGTGGCGGCGGTACCGCACTCTAGGCGTCGTCAGAATACGCAACAGCGTGGCTCTGCGTCGTCACATGCGCCTGGATCATCACTGCTGTCACGGCGAGAGATTGAGGTCCTCGAACTGCTTTCCGAAGGCAAGCAGAACAAAGAGATTGCTCGGATTCTCAGCGTCTCGACAGCCACGGCTAAACGCCATGTCGCCAATATCTACGTGAAGCTTTCTGTCAATTCGAGAGTGGATGCTCTTCGGCGCGGGGTCGCTCTGGGTCTCGTGCAGTTGGGTTGAAATGCCACAGATTCGGACGAGCGATTGCCCGTGTCGAAGGACACTGGTTTAGCCGAGCCGGGGGTCCGCACTTCCGTCGGCGCCGACCTTGACAGCTGGCACGCATGAACCGAATGGCCCAAGAAATCATGACCCACGGTGCGATTCAGCCCCGTCTTCGCCCCGAATATATTCAGTTCCCACAGCCAACGACATCCGCATTCCCGCGGGTGCCTGCGAGCTGGAGGGCCAGATGCACAGGTATTTATTGGGCGAGCGGACCGTCAAGTGCGGGATCTCCCACCCAACGCCCTTAGCGCGAATTCAGCGACCAGCCGCTCAAGTTTCAGCACAAACCGAGGAGCACGCATGTCACCCCTGAATGGCACCGGAACGACGTCGATCTGGCAAAAACCTGCGGCGGTTCTGCTGATGGTGCTACCCACAGTCAATGCCGTGTTGCTCACTATTCAGGCGTTCATCTCTGAGCCTCCATTCAACTCGGCAGTACCCGGATGGGTGTTCGCTTCGGTGAACGCGGCCGTGACCCTCGCTGCGTTCGCCGTCAAGCTGATGGCGCAACTGATGGCGAACCCACTGGTGAGCGAGTGGGTTCGAAAAATGCTCGTGCAGACCAGGATGCCTGGTGTCGAGCTCGGTCCAAATCCTGAGGTGATTGTGGCAGATCACGCCGAGGCGACGGATGGCGGTGTTGATCGGGGCGAGGTTGATAGTGCTGGCATGAGCTGAAGCCATCACGCCCGGTCGAATCCGGTTCGCTCAGATCACCTGGACACATTGGGCAAGCCCCCGGACGGTCTCGTACGCCAGTGCGAGCGCCATCAGGATCTGGCTCTGCAGCCCAACCGTATACCTCAGTTCGCGGTGCCGAAAGCCGCTCGAAGGGGGGCTTGATGGGACTTTGTGGCAATGGGATTATTCCTGATCAGGACCGCAAACTCGCGATCTGTGATTTGGGGGAAGAACCTACTTGGCAAAGTCAAGCGGTCTAAGCAACGCCGGTGGTTTGTGCTGCTGCGAGCAGCTGGGCTAGCCGGTTGGCTGGGGTTTCGAGGCCGAGGGTGGGTCGGGGCCGGCGGTTGAGTTTCGCTGCGACGCGAGCCAGATCGTCGGCGGTGTGGCCGGAGAGGTTCGAGCCTTTCTCGAACCAGAACCTCAGCAGCCGGTTCGTGTTCTCGTTGGTTCCGCGCTGCCAGGGCGAGTGCGGGTCGCAGAAGTAAAGCTTGGTGTCCAAGGCAAGTTGGATGCGCTCGTAGTCGGCCAGTTCCGTGCCGCGGTCCCAGGTCACTGAACGGCGCAGGTGATCGGGCAGGTGGCGCATCTCGCGGATCATCGCGGTCGCGACTTCGTCGGCCGTGTGAGGCCCGGGCAAATGCAGCAGGATCGTGAACCGGGTGCTGCGTTCTACGAGGGTCCCGATCGCGGACGAATCGTCTCCGCCGCCGATGATGAGGTCACCTTCCCAATGCCCCGGAACGGCCCGATCGGCGACTTCCGCCGGTCGCTGGCTGATCTTCAACGCGTCCTTATAGGGACTGTTCGATTTGCGGTCCGTGGAGTGCGGAACACGCTTCGTGCGCTTCGTCGAGAGACTTTTAGCCAGATCAGCTCGTAGTTCTCCGCGGGTTTGCACGTATAGCGCCTGGTAGATCGTTTCGTGGCTCACCTGCATAGTCTCGTCACCGTCGAAGTAATGCGCCAACATCGCCGAGATCAATTTCGGGCTCCACCCGTCATCCATCCAGACCTCGATCAACTCGCAGAGCGCCGCGTTGTCGACCAACTTCAGCCGTTTGGGCCGATGCCGGGCCTGGTGTGCCTTGGTATGCGCGACGGACGCGTAGTAGACGCCATCAAGGCTGGTGTTGCGGTGCACTTCCCGCCAGACCACGGACTTGTTCCGACCGATTTCCCGGCCGATCTCGGCGTAGCTCAGGCCCTTGCGACGGCCGAACTGGATCATCGCGCGCTCGGCCAACGTCAACGCCCGACCGCCCTCCACACCACCGTCCGGTGCGGGATCGGCGACGCCACCAACAACGGATCTCGGAGCACTTAGGGCCATGCCGCCAGACTGCTGCCACCACTGCGTCGCGGTATTGACCGACGCGCCCAACGAGGCCGCAGACACCCGCAAACCACCCCCAGAGCAGACCAAATCCACGAACCTCGTCCGCGTTCCCGCCGGAAAAAGCTTGACCATCCAACACTCCTTGAATCAGAGCGTTGCTACGACCGTATGACTTTGCCCTTTGAGCAATACAACTATGTCCAAAATCACCACTCGAGGCGTCGGAATCCTGACGGTCGTGCTGCTCAGCCTCACGGCGAGCACCGGAGCGTGGGCGGCTGAGTCCGTCCCGGAAGCTCCTCCCGAACAGGTCGTTTCCTCCGCCCCAGCAGAGCAGGTCGCGCCTGTCGAAGCCGTGGTAGAGGTGCCCGCCTCGGCGTCTTCCCCTGCCCTCCCCACCGATGATTCCGTCACCGACGGGGCAATGAGGACGATGGCGACGCCGCCCCGCTGCGGCTCCCTGCCTCGAACCTCAACCGCCGAAGATGGCGTTCCCGGCTCGCGTATGTGGGCACTGATGCAGTGCCTGGCGAAGTTCGGGGACTACACCGGTCCGATCGACGGCGTGATGGGCCCGAACTCGTGGCGCGGGGTCCAGTACGTCCTCAGCTACCAGGGCGTTTTCACCGGGACGCGTACAGGCGTTCTTGACACGAAGACCATGAAGGGTCTTCAGCTCATGGCTGAAGGGGAAGGCTTCAGCACTGGCGGCGTCAACGGTGCACAGAATGCCCAGTCCTGGCGGGCAATTGCGGGATACCTCAACAAGCACTATGCCAACTAAGGAATAGCCCTGTGGCCCGACTCCCTCCGTGAACGCGGACGGGGCGGGCCACAGGCATCCCCCCAGTTAGGGAGTGATCTCGGGCCAAACAGTGGCTAGGCCACGCGGTTGATCTCGTGGACCCTGCAGCCTGGCGTAGTGTGTGCTCAGTGCTTCTGGGAGGTCCTTGGGGCGGTTATTATCGGGTCGTTCCGAGAAGACCGTGGACACGCCGGGGCACCAATATCGGCCTGCTGACGTGCAAGTGAGAAGGGGACACGTGTTCTCAATGGGGGCGTCCAGCCCGATCCGCCACCCGGACTCCAGCTCCCGCCCACTCATGACGCGTCGAGCGTGGTGGCTCGTGGTCTTGAACATCCTGTTGCCGGGATCGGCGCAGGTGCTCGCTGGCAGCCGAGGCCTCGGCCGGTTCGGCCTGCGCGCGTCTCTGAGCTTCCCCGCGCTGCTGGTAACGGCCGGTGTGGTGTACAAGGTCAATCCCGAGCTCGTGCTCACCGTGGCCACCAACTCAGTCGCGTTGTGGATCATCGCCGCCGTGATGCTCTTCTACAGCGCGCTGTGGGTGGTCCTGACCTTCGACACCCTCCGACTGTCGCGCCTGGTGAGGATCCGACCCAAGGCTCGTCCCTACATTGCGGGGCTGGCCACCGTGGTCATGGTCGCCGTCGCTGGAACGTCTGGCTACGGTGCGTACGTTGCCACCACGGCCAGTGGGGTCCTCTCGACGATGTTCATCACCGCGCCGTCTGAGCCGCCCGCCGACGGGCGCTACAACATCCTGGTCATGGGTGGGGACTCCGGCTCTGACAGACAGGGTATGCGCCCGGACAGCATGTCGGTGGTCAGCATCGACGCCGACACCGGACAAGCCGTCATTATCGGACTGCCTCGAGATCTCAACCTGATCCCCTTCCCTGAGGACTCTCCGCTGCATGAGGCATACCCGGACGGCTATGGGTACGAGGACTACTGTGACGTGGACGCCTGCATGCTCAACTCGATTTACACCGAGGTGGATCAGAAGAGCCCGGAAATGTATCCCGACGCTGAGGCTGCGGGAAGCGAACCCGGCATCGAGGGCATGCGCGACGCCGCCCGCGGCATCACCGGCCTCACGATTCAGTACTACGCGCTGATCGACATGCAAGGATTCTCTGACCTCATCGACGCGCTCGGCGGTGTGGACATCAACGTGGCCGAGCGGCTGCCGATCGGTGGTCGGAATGAGGATCTCAGCGATGTCGAAGGCTGGGTCGAGGCGGGCCAGCAGCATATGGACGGTTGGACAGCACTTTGGTACGGCAGGTCACGCCACACCACCAGCGACTACGACCGCATGGCCCGTCAGCGCGTCCTGCAGCAGGCGATCCTCACGCAGTTCACGCCAGCGAACGTGCTCACCAAATTCCAGGGGATCGCGGCGGCCGGCCAGCAAGTGGTCAAGACAGACATCCCCCAGGGCGCGTTGGGCTATTTCACCAACCTGGCGGGGAAGACGAAGGCTCTCCCGATGAGCACCGTTGAGCTCGTCCCGGACAACGGCGTCGACCCGACAGATCCGGACTACGACTACATTCGTGGCCTGATCGCTGCTGCATTGGCGCCGCCGCCGGCAGCGGAATAAGCCCGCAGCTCGAGGGTCCTCAAACGCTGCAGAGAGCGCCGGCCACGCTCAGGCTTGGTCCGTCCTTGACAGTATGTCAAGGATGTAGTCGCGGTCTGTCTCTCTCGAGCCAACGCCGAAGCCGAGCCAGTCGGGCTCACCTATGGTCCCGCCGACCCTGCAGAAAAGGGCGATGTCCCGCCCGTCGCTTCCTTCGGCCCGGTTCTCGTTGGTGGCTTCGATGTAGATGCCGATTGCACCGTCGTCGCGGACCAATGAGATGGCACTGTCAAACGGGGCCCACGATATTCCAGAGGGCGAAGCCGGGTTGGCTAGTGACAGGGTCTGCGCCTTGCACAGAGCGTAGGCGTCGATTGGTTCGAGGGGGGTGTCTGCCCCGCGCACTTCCGCCGAGGGGGACGACGTGGGCTCGGTTTCGGCAGAAGATGCCGGTGGCTCTTCGCCCTCAGTCGGCTGCGCCACCGGGGCCGAGGGTGCGCAGCCCGTCAGGGCGAGGGACGCGAGGACGGCCAACGTTGGCAGCATGACTGTGCGTTTCATGGCTCAAGTATGTGGCCTTGAGTAACGCGTGTCGGTCAGCCGGCGACCCCCCTTTTGGGGGCAAAGGAACTGGGAGTTCCCGAACAGGCCTCGTCCATAGCAATCGTGCTCTGGCCCGAATGGGTTATCAGAGATGGGTCTCCAGGGCGATTTAGAGGAGATAGCTCTCTCCGTAGCGTCAGTTTCACCAGCAAAACGGCTGGTGAAACTACGGAAAGAGAACCCAATGGCTGTGCCAGCAAACGTTCTATCTTTTTACGCAGAATCCCGGTGGGGTAACCGCTTTGGCCTCATGGCCGAGTGGTACAGCTCGCTTGGCCACCGCGGCCATGACATCTACGCGTCCGGTGGCCAGGACATTCCGGCGCTTCGCGCCGGAGTCGTCCGTCTGACTCAGCGGTCCCCATATCTCGGGGGCACTGTTTGCATCGAGTCCGGACCGGGTGACTTCAGCGCATATTGTCACCTCGCAGGGATTCGGGTCAGCGAAGGAGAGTCAGTAGCCCAAGGTCAGATCATCGGCCAGGCGGCTTCGAACCAGGCTGATGCGGGCTCTTCGTGGGATGGCCCTCACCTCCACATGACCCGCGGCCCCGACAACCAGGCCGCGTTCGGTGGCCCGGGTCTTTCCGACCCCGCACCGCTCATCCGCGAAATCCTCGGAGGCGCGTCCGGCGGCGGGAACACCGGTGGCGGTTCCGGCGGGATCCAGATAAGCATCGCTCAGGGAAAGATTCTGCAGCGGGTGGCCCAGAAGGGCAACTACCAGGGCGACATCGACGGAGTCCCCGGAGTGAACACCTGGAAGGGTATCCAGACGGTCCTCACGGCGAAGAACTTCTACTCGGGTCCCATCGACGGAATCGTGGGTCCGAACACCTGGAAGGGTGTTCAGCGGCTGGCCCAGCTCGGAGGCTACGGCGGACTGGTGGACGGGTTCCCCGGCACCTACACCTATCAGGGACTCGAGAACTGGCTGAACTCCTCGCCCACCACAACCCCGCCGCCCGCCGGCTTCCAGGGCGTCTACGGGGTCGATGTCGGAACCAGTCAGCGTGGATTCGATTTCCAGGCGCTCCGCGCGGCGGGCTACCAGTTCGCAATCGTCAAAGCAGGCGGATCCAACGTCGTTCCCACCTACGTCGCACCTCATTACGTGACCGAGGTCTCGCGAGTCCGCGCCGCGGGCCTGCTCGTGGGCCACTACTGGATGGTGGGCTCAAACACGCCCGCCGTCGACGCCGCGTACTTCCTGGACAATCTATTCGACTACCGCGCCGGCGATATCCTGGCGCTGGACAACGAAGCGATCAACACCGGCCGCAAGTGGACCGACGCAGAAGCAGCGGTGTTCATGCGGGCCGTCAAGACTCGGCTCGGGTACGTGCCGTTCATGTACATCAACCGTGCGGATCTTTCGGGGAGCTCGTGGCCCGAGGTTCGGGCGCTGGGCGCCAAGCTGTGGATCGCCGCGCCGGATGGCGTCCCAGGGACGGTGAACATCACCGCGTTCTCTGACTGGGCGATCCACCAGTATTCGTGGACGGGCAACCAGAATGGCACCGATGTCGATCTGAACGTGGCCAAGCTGAGCGCATTTGCCGGCCTCACCCAGCCGCCGAACGGTGTCACCGGCCCACCTGCTGGCGCAATTCCCGGCAACGGTGGTTCTGGCGGTGCGACCCCGACGATCTCCATCTCCATCGCTGAGGGGAAGATCCTCCAGACCCTCGCCAAGCGGGGCAACTACGGCGGTGAGATCGACGGCATCCCCGGCACCAACACATGGAAGGGCGTGCAGAACGTCCTGACCGACCTCGAGTACTACTCCGGCCCCGTCGATGGGGTCCCCGGTCGCAACACCTACATCGGTCTGCAGCTGGTGGCCAAGGTCGGCGACTACTCCGGTGCCGTAGACGGGATCCCGGGGCCGGCGACGTGGGCAGGAATCGCGAAGTACCTCAGCGACACGGCCGGCGGAGCGCCCGACAGCTACGCAGGCACCATCCTGCAGCGCCTGGCAAAAGCGGGCGGGTACACGGGCGCGGTCGATGGTGCCCCGGGCACGAACACCTGGAAGGGTGTTCAGCAGGTTCTTGCTGGCTACAAGTATCGAGGACCGATCGACGGCGCGATGGGCACGATGTCCTGGGCGGCGCTTCAGCGGTTCGCTGCCAAGGGCGGCTACACCGGCATCGCCGACGGCGTGATGGGCACGAATTCGTGGGCGGGCGTCCAGGTCGTTCTGGCCAACTTCGGCTACGGCGGCGCAGCTGACGGTGCGCCGGGAACGAACACTTACCGCGCCCTGCAGCGCATCGCCAAGCTGGGCGGCTATCGCGGCCCCCTCGACGGGGTCATGGGTCCGCGCAGCTGGGCGGGTCTTCAGACCTTCCTCTACGGTGTCGGATACACGGGACCGCTGGACGGGGTTCCGGGCACCAACACCTACAAGGCGATGCAGAGCATGGCCAGTCGCGGTGGCTACCAGGGCCTGATCGATGGGATCCCTGGCCCACTTACGTACGGCGGACTGCAGGAGCTGCTCGCGTAGTGGGTTGCTGAATCGTTGGTGAATGTGAGTGCCCGACAACGGGCACTCACATTTCCACGTGTGTCGGCCGCGCAACGCCGGTTCTCGTCAGATCAGGCACCTGTGACCAACGCAATAGCCCGGTAAATCTCACCGCAGCAGGGCTCGCATCGGGCAGCCCGAGCGGAGTTGAATCGGTAAACATTTGATCCAGCCAGTTCGAGACCTTCATGAGTTCGGTTTGGATTTCTAACACGCGAGCGTCCGCTGCATGCCCGTTGTCCCACGCGTCTTGACTTCTTTAGCCAGGGCGTGACTAGGGAGCTGGTCTAGCGTGGAAGCCCGACCAGACGCCATGTTCACCGGGGCTTGGCTACAGCCGAGTTCTGCTGACGTACTCCAGCGCGGCATCACTGCCGGTTGGGTCTGTCATCTTGAGGATCGTCTAGCGATCACTCCCCTGGCTGAGCAACACGCCCGGAATGACGCGTGTGGAGTTTGCCGCTCTTTGGCGGTGTTCTTTGATCGTTCCGTGTCGCTAGTTGCCGATGACGAGGATGCTGGCTGCGGCCTCGATGACGTCGTCTGTGATGGTGTCGAGCTGGTTGATCTTCAGTACCCGGTTGATCTGGGGGAAGAGTCGTTCGAGGAGGCGGAAGTTGCCGCGGGTGATGCGCTCGATGGCGGCGATCGCTTGCGTGTCGGTGAAGTCGTCAGGGTCGAGGCTCTTGCCGAGTCGTTTCCAATGGCGGTCGAGGACGAACAGGAGTTCTTCGCGGCCGAGGGTCCGGTAGTGGTGTGAAAATCCGAGGCGGCTGTAGAGCTGCGGATAGTGACGAAACCGTTCGTCGATGCCGGGCATGCCGATCAAGATTATCGCGAGGTGGGTGCGGTCGTGCTGGTCGCGGAGCAGTTCCAAGGCGGTGGGGGTGAGCCGTTCGGCTTCGTCGATGATGAGAAGTTCGACCAGACGGGTGACGTCCTTCTGCCGGACTATTTCCGGTTCGTGCATGAGGGAGCGGAGGTGTTCGTCGGCGCAGATCCCAACTTTCACCTGCCAGTAATCAATGTCGTGCATGAGGTCTTTGGGCCGACAGAGGACTTCGGGTGTGTAGAAGACGGTGCGAGATCGGTTCGCGAGGGCATAATGCTTCGCGTCGTCATCACCTCTGGGACCCCACTCGTTGATGTAGGGCTCGAGAGCGTCCCAGTTCGCGTAGCGGCGGGCGGAGTTGGTTTTACCAACGCCGGCGGCTCCGTGGCAGATCCCGATCGTCTTTTCTTTCCGAACGGCGTTGGCGAACTCGGTGAAACGTCGGTGTTCTTTGGTGACGATGAATGCCTGGTTCATCACTCGTCCTCTTCATAGGTGCGCAGCTTCGGACGCCGCTTCGTCGGTTCAGGGATGCGAGGTTCCTCGCGGGCGGCAACGGTCGGGATGCGATCGTTAATGGCTCGCCGCAGCTGCTTGCGACGGGCACGGCGGGCCGTTTCGATGTCCCGGAGGCTGAGCCGGAGGTTGGGGTGGGCTTCGTCGATGGCGGTGCAGATAAAGGTGTCTCGGTCGTAGACGCGGATCTCGGAGATGTCTCGGGGGTCGTATCGGATGGTGATGGTGTGGCCGACGAATGGGGCCAGGGTCGGGGCGAGGTAGCGCTGGCCTTGGAAGTGGATGCCGTCGCGCTGCACAACTCGGTTCTTGGGAACAGTAAGGAGTAGCCCGTCGAGTTCTTGAAGGCTGTCGGGCATCCGTGGCAGCCAGCCGTCGGCGACCCACGCGTCTCGTGGGGAGATCCCCAGCTCGCTGTGGGTTCGCCTGTTGTAGGTGCTGATGAACGCACCGATCGCACGGTCGAGCCCGGCAAGGTCGAGGACCGGAGTTGGCGTCCGGTTACCAGGCCCGAGGTGGCCGGGGAGGGTGGCCAGAAGTTCGGTGTTGACGGTGCCAAAGAACCGTTCGATCTTGCCGCGCCCCTGTGGCCGTCCGACGGTTGAGTGGATGATCCTGATGTGCAGGGCGATAGAGGTTCGTTCGATGTGGTGGCTGATGAAGTCGGAGCCGTGGTCGACGTGCAGGATGTCGGGGATGCCGCACATCGCCCACGCGGGGTCCGTCTTCCGCCAGATCGCCTGTCGGAGAGCGAGGGCGGTGTTGATAGCTGAGGGGGCGCCGGTGAAGACCATGTATCCACAGATTGCGCGGGAGTAGTCGTCCATCACGGTTGTCAGCCATGGTCGGTCAGGTTTCCCGTCGGCGCCGAGGATGAGTATGTCGAGTTCGGTGTGGTCGGACTGCCAGGTCTGGTTGGGATGTTCCGCGCGGCGGCGGAAGACGAGCTCGTGCTTGTCTCGGTACGAGACTGGCCCCTCCAGTGCCAGGGTGACAAGAGCCGGATCGAGGGCCTGGACGATTTGCCGCACGGTTGCATAGCTCGGCGCCGGCAGCTCACGCGCCTGAGCATCGGTGACGGCGAGACGATGCAGCGTGGCGAGACTCGGGCGCGGCCGGCAGAGTGCAAGTTGTTCGATGAACGCGACCGTCTCGGCCGAAGTTCGGCGAACACTCTTGTCTTTGCGGTCACGCGGGTCGAGGGATGTACTGCCGCCTGCCCGGTAGAGCTGGTGCCAGCGCTGCAAAGTCCGAGCGGAGATCCCCGTCTCACGGGCGAGGGCGGCGAGAGGGATCTGGTCTTCGACATGCAGTCGAAGAACACGCCACCGCTCGGCCGCGTCCACAAAGCACCTACACAGTGGTGCTTTCGCGGGCCGCTAAGGCCTGCTGATGCCGGTACAAAGTGGCACGACTCCACCCGACGAGCTTTGCCGCATCCTCCGCCGTGCGGCCCTTCGCCCGGGCCTCGGTGACGAGCTTGAGTTTGTCGGCCACGACCGCGGGATCGGACAAGGGCCGACCAAACTTGGTGCCGCCATTTCGGGCAGCTGTGATGCCTGCGTTCACGCGCTCGGTGATCAGCTCGCGTTCGTATTCGGCGAGGGTTGCGAGCATGTTCAGCATCAGTCGGCCCGACGTCGTCGACGGGTCGATACCGTCCGAGATGCTCTTCACCTGTATGTCACGCTCACGGAGCAGCTTCACGGTGTTGAGCACATCGATCAGGGACCGTCCGAGGCGATCGACCCTCCACACCACGACGGTGTCGCCGGGCTGGGCGTACTCGAGCAGCTTCTTTATCCCGGGGCGTGAGATCGCGGTCCGGCTGCCGGAGGTGACGTCGGCGAAGATGTCCCGTTCTTGCACGCCCGACTTGACCAGAGCGTCGACCTGCAACTTCGCGTCTTGGCTTCTGGTGCTGACCCGTGTATATCCAAGATGTCTCACGTATCCATTCTGCCTTAGAAATTACTAGAAGCGGTGGAACAAAGACATTTCACGGTGAGACATCTTTCCAAGACAAATTGCCTCCCGGAAATCCGCCACTTCGACGCGTCGGTTGGAGAGAGTTCACATGTCTCGAAATGCTTTACCTTTCTGAGACTGCACGTCGCGGTCGCCCTGCACGCCGTCGGCGTCTCATAACTGACAGTGAGTGCGGGTAACCGACCAGGAGGTTATGCAACGCGGTTGCGAGATTCTCCGCGCACCGAAATCCCTAAGGTCCTTGGAGGGCCCCGATCGTATCGGTGAGACGCCTCATATCCCTAGGGATTCGAGACTCCCCTCTCCTCTGAGCCGGGCTCGTCGTGAGCGATGAGGAAGTCTGCCCAGGATTAGAACTGCGCGAGTGAGGGCATCCTCTCGTCAATCTGAGTCCGTGGCATGCGAAACATCGGGATGCCGACTGGTCATGATAAGGCCAGTGCCAAGCCGTTTATGAGACTTGATCAGTCGATCGAGTTCGGGTTCCTCCTATAGTCGGATCGTGAACTCGATCCCAGGGAATGAGAAGTGCCAATTGTGAGAAACAACACCGTGGCGATCAACAGCGCACATCGGTGGCTGGCAGGCTCTAAACGGTTCGCGATGATCGCGCTTCTGCCGGCCATCATTCTCACGGTTGGTTGCACGGCCCAGGCGCCCGAGCTGGTTGGTTCCTCGACCGTGAAGGCTGCGTTTATCGACTTCGTCGGTTCGGTTGAGGGAGTCAAGAGCGTTCGCACGAGAAACTGGCTGTCGGGGTTCCTCGAGCCAGGAACGATGGTTGTCTTTGACGTGACCTTGGGTGACGAGAGCGATTCTGCGGAGGTGGATTCCACGGCCCGGCTCATTACCGAATGGGTGCGCACCCGAGTCGATCCTAAAGCCGACGTCACTGTGTACGTCACCCTGTTTACAGCGGGTAACGCGGTAAGTCTTACCGCAGACGACGCGTCAAATTGGGCTCGTATACAGATCGTGGACCGTGCAGTTGCCAGTAGCGCAGTAGATCATGCGTGGCTTAGGGCACCTTGGCTGGAAGACCCTCGCAACTCCGATAACGGGACCAACCTCCAGCTCGTTTCGTCGCTGCCAGCGGAAGGGTTTACTTCCACCGCCTTCGCAGCGAGCATGGAGGCCTATCAGGCGTTTCTGCCCCCGGAATCCTCTTTCGTTACCGTCATCGACAGCGACCTCGCCTCCTACTCGAGCGGGTTCGAAACGAAATATCGATCTCTCACTTCGTTCGTTTCAGAGCCTCCCTCGGATGCGACATTGCAGTGCGTCGACCAGGTGGCGGTTGACCCTGGCGTCATGGGATATGACTTCGCTCCCGCCAGTGAATTCTGGAGCTCTACTGTCGATCTGCAGGCGGCGGACTCGGAATTGTCCAAAGCACGACTCTCTTGCCTCAATGACATACAGAAAGTGGAGTTCACCCTCGACGGCAAATGATGCTCGCCCATTCATCGCCTACGGTCCGCCGCATCTCATAACCTGGGTGCCTCACAACGCATGAAATACAAGACGCTGACTCCCAGTCAGCAACCAGGTCTATGCGCCAATTAGCGATCACAGAACGCCGTGACATAGCGGCAAAAATCACAGGCAACGACTTTTGAACAACTACACACCCGCGGAAAATCGCGGCGTCACCCAAGGTCGCCTGCACGGCTCATAAGCGATGGAATACGAGACGTAGGAGGTCTCCTCTTCACGCGACGAGCGGGCAGGTGGCGTGTCTCGTATCCGGACATGTCTCGCATGCCTAGGGATATGAGACGCGATTTCTAATCGCAGTATGGGACGAAAACCGTTGGGGTCGCCCATTGCACCCTGGTCGGTCGCTACCCGACTTCATGGACTGTTCGATCGGGTGAAACCCGAGCCCGTCATCGATATGCCCGCGCCGCGTACAAGCGCAGTCGCTGACATGATCGCGCAGTATCACGGAAGGCTCTGTCGTGCCCGGCGTCAGGAAGTACTGATTCTGGTCCCATATCATTGGGACGATTTCAATAACTGGGGGAATGAATGAATCGAGCAATCGGCGGGATAGTCGGCGCAGTGGCAACCAGCATGCTGCTGGCATCCTGCTCACCACCCGCCCAGCCACCCATGCCCACAGTTTCAATGACATCATCATCAACGCCGACATCTCAGCCGACTGATCCGACCGCGGCCGCAACGTGCGAGACTGTTTTCACCGCCGAGGAGTACAGCAGTCTTGAAGCCGACGGCTTCAAGCTGGAACCTGACATCTTCGTGCTCGACGATGAGATGCAGTCGATCATGGATGATGGCTTCGGATGCTACTGGACCCGCGGGGGCGGTGACGTTCGAGTGTGGTTTGCCCAAGCAGCACAAACCGCTGAGGACTGGGATGTGCACAAGCAGCAGCTTCTCGCGTCGGGCTGGACTGAGATTAACGCCCCCGTTGATGGCTCCATCCAAGCTTCCACCCACCCGGACAATAATGAGATACCCGCGATGGCCCATCGTGATGGTGTCACTTACTACGCCAGTTACTCAGCGTTCCTCGGATCTGTGGAGGCACTTCAGGGCTGATAGCTGTGACTAGAGTCTGCGTCTCGCAGAGCGAGCCTGGATGATCGCGCCGCGGGTACAGGTACCACCCGCAGCATGTGAAGGTTGGCGCTCGGAAATCTCACGCTGGAGAGCGAGCGGTGTCTCGCAACCGAAACGGCTTGCGCAGCCTGCTTCACGCCGTGCTCACGAACGCAAACCGATCGCCGGTCGCATGGCCACGGGTCCGTCAGCGTTTTCGCCAACTAAACCGTTAAGACGATGGCGGCGGGCGGGCCGCCCTCGGCGCGGCCGAAAAAGGGACGATTCCATCGACCCCGAGGTCATCTCGGATCAATCATCCAATTAGGAGATGACATTGTCCTTCGTCGGCGCGATGTTGAACGTCAAGAACCCCGCGGTGTCTGGGTCGCAAATTAAGAGATCCTTCACATCTGTCAGGATTTCCTGGCCGGTCTGAGGAATTCGGATCCGGATTGCATCTGCGCCGACGAGGTTGCAATTCGGGAAGCGGGTGCGCCCGCTGAATCCAATCAGCACATAGGCGGCGCCCCCGGGTTCCACGGAGACTACCTGGTCCGGGATGTCGTTGAGTTGTGAAACAGGGCCTCCCACGGTTAGACCGGATGAGTCGATCAAGTCAGCGTCCGGATACCCCGACAGCTCGCAGCCCGTCGAGGTCGTGTTGGTCAGCTTTATGTAGAAGAGGCCATCGCTCTCCGGGTAGTCCTGTTTGAAGATTTCCCTTGTCGACGTGAAATCGCAGCCCGCTGCTGGGACATCGGGCGTCGTCGAAGCGATTGCCGCCGGCGTCTCGCTTGATGTCGGCGACGCCGGGGAAGCTGAGTTCGTGGCGTCGGGTGCCGCGTCCGCGCAAGCCGTGAGTCCGACTGCCGCCAGGAGCAGCGTCAGCAGTCCCATTACTTGGATCAGCTTGCTAGGTCGAACGTTCATCTGGTGCCCCCCCGGTTTGAGCCTTGCTGTGTGTGCAGTATATGGCGGGCCGACGGTGTGGCAGCCGTCCGACCGCTGTGAAGATTCGGACCTTATCGCAGACTTGACCTCCGACGGGGTGAAGTGTCTCGCAACCTCAGAGTGTCAAACCCCATCGGATACAAGACGCTGCCCACCCGCTCTGAGACAACGAGGGTTACCAGGTCGATGCGCCAAAGAGCGATCACAGAACGCCGCCACAAAGCGCTAACAGTCACATATTCGAACGTATAAGTGACAGGAGTCTTGACCGTGCTCATGGGGTACATGCGCGTCTCAAAAGCTGACGGCACTCAAACGACCGACCTGCAACGCGCCGCACTTCTCGAAGCCGGGATCGACGCGGAGCTGCTTTATCAGGATCACGCTTCGGGAAAGAAAGACGACCGGCCGGGACTCGTCGCCTGCCTGAAGTCTCTTCGAGACGGTGACACTCTCGTTGTCTGGAAACTTGATCGGCTCGGCCGCGACCTGCACCACTTGGTCAACACTGTTCATGACCTCACTGCCCGAGGCGTCGGGCTCAAGGTCCTCACCGGGCAGGGCGCCGCGATCGATACGACCACCGCGGCGGGAAAGCTCGTGTTCGGGATCTTCGCCGCCCTGGCCGAATTCGAACGGGAACTGATCTCCGAACGTACCGTCGCCGGCCTCGCATCCGCCCGAGCCAGGGGTCGCGTCGGGGGCCGGCCCTTCACGATGACCCCTACAAAGGTGCGCACAGCGATGGCGGCAATGGGCAACCCGGAGACGAACGTCGGCGAACTCTGCGACGAGCTTGGCATCTCCCGACAAACCCTCTACCGACACGTGTCGCCAACCGGCGAGATCCGAGCGGATGGAACTCGGATCTTGAACCGTCCTGCTTCCGTTCGACGGACATCACGAAAGCCGTGACACACCGGATTACAGCGCAGGGGTCTGTCTCGAATTCGACGGCGATGTAACCTCTTCCCCTCGTGACCAGGTGCCGACGGCAGATAAGATCACGGTCGCCCACACACGAAACTGCCTTCAATTTCGACAAGCAGGGGTGGGGCGGCGAGGCCGGCAACGATAAGCACGGTGTTGGGTGGGAACTCGCCAGCCGGGAACCAGTCGGCGTACACCTCGTCACGAATGGCGTTGAAGTCAGGAAGGTTGTCGCGCCCGACAATGTAGGTCGTCAGCTTTACGAGGTCCGCAGGGGCGGCGTGCTGGGAGTCCAGCAGGGCACGGATGGCCGTGAAAACCAGGCGGGTCTGCTCGGCCGCACTCCCGGGGACTGTGCCAGTGGACGTGGCACCGATTTGTCCCGCAAACGTGGCCACGGGGGTGTCTTGGCCCACGATGCTGAGGTGGCTGTACTTGCCGGCGGGGGCAACAGCGGAGGGAGGGTTGCTGCGCTGGACGAGGCTCATGATTGACGGTACTGCCTTCAGGAGGGTGGTCGGTGCTTTGGTCAGGAGGACATTGCTGGAACAGGCACGGCTTTCTCGGCCGTTCCACTATCGGTTCGACCTGGGTTAGGTAGGACGCTCCCTTCCGTTGCTGACTCCGAGGCCCTCCATCACACCGACCGGTGGCAGCTGAGGGAGGCAGGTTTTTCAGCTGGCGGCCAGAGGCGCATTAATCGGGACTCGGGTCATTTCTGCCGACAGCATCCACAGCTTTCGCGCCATGTGTTCATCGAGGGCGACTTTGGCGACCGGAGCAACGACAGGGTTGCCTTTCAGATGGAAAAGACCCCCCGGCCCCACGAGAGTGCCACTGGGCAGATCCGAGACCGCTGCTGCAATCAAGGACCGTGCCCCGCCCGCGGCATCCTGAGCGATCACCGGGCCCAGAACCTTGTCGATAACCCGGAAAGCGACACTGCCCACATGCGAGGTCAGGCTCGTACGGGCGTAACCAGGGTGGGCAGAAAGCGAACGAACGCGGGATCCCGTCCCGGTCAGTCGGCGACCAAGTTCGCGCGCGAACATCAAGTCAGCGAGCTTCGATTGCGAGTACGCCTTGCCGGAATTGAAGCGCCGCCGGTCGTAGTTAGGGTCGTCGAGGTCGATCGAACCCGATCGGTAGTAATCCGACGTGACCGTCACCACGCGATCCCTGATCAGCGGCAACAGCCGCATCGTTAGGGCGAAGTGGCCCAGGTAGTTCACACCGAACTGAGTCTCGAACCCGTCCTCGGTCCGACCCAACGGCGGCATCATGATCCCGGCGTTATTGATCAGGACATCGATGGGTTCCGTTCGCGAATCGGCGAACTGCTTGATGAAGGACAAGCTGCCCAGCTCAAGGGTTGCAACGTCTACCCGACCCGGCGTTTTCGCAGCCGCAGCCTGTCCTCGCTGGAGGTCACGGACGGCCAAAGTGACATGGGCACCTCCTCGAGACAAGGTCGCTGCAACGACTTCACCGAGGCCCGAACTCCCCCCGGTGACAACGACCCGTTTGCCTGCAAGACGCGACGCGTCCTCGCTCAGCTCCATGAATGTCAATGAATCTCCTCCATTAGGGACCGCGCAACCTTGCCGACCCGACGATTTAACGCTACGCTACCGTCGCGTAGCTCATTGAAGGAGACAATCATGAATTTGCGATCTGTCCGTATCGTCACGACTGACGTACCCACCTCGGCCGGCGTCTTCGCTCGGCTCCTCGGTCGAGAAGCAAGCGGGTACCCGGAGTACATGGAAGTTCCGACCGACGGCGCCGTATTGGCGTTTTGCACGCCGGCCGGGTTGGCCGCGGCGACGACGGCGCTAGCCGGAAGCGCGCCGGGTACTCAAATCCTCGAGTTCGAAGTCGACGACCTCGATGAAGTCCGAAAAGAGCTCGATGATTCCGTACAGATGATCCAGACGCCAACAGTCCAGCCCTGGGGCAACCGTTCCATGATCCTCCGGACGGCGGACGGCACCCTCGTAAACTTCTACACACCCGTCCCCGACGCCGACCGGGCATGGCCATCCCAAAACTGACCGCGAAAGGAACTTCGGTGGCGAACAAAGAACGAGTCGACACTCGCGTCGAACGGACGCGAACAACGGTCCTTGCGCACACCTACGACCTCCTCGTCCAGGACGGCTTTTCAGGAGTGAGCATCGACGAGATAGCTCGCCGGTCCGGCGTGGCAAAGACGACCATCTACCGTCACTGGCCAACCCGCACACGACTGCTCCTCGACGCCTGCTCGAAGTTGGGCGTCAACCTCGAAATCCCCACTCAGGGCACCTTCGAAACCGACCTCCGACAAGTCCTCACAGACGTCGCGCAGCGGCTGGAGAACGCCGGCTGGGCGAAAGTGCTGCCCTCGATCATGGACGCCAGCGAACGAGATCCCGACGTGGCGAAGGTGCAAACCCTGCTCCAGACCATTTGGGCCGCGCCGGTGGTGCGGATCGTCGAGGACGCCGTCGCCCGTGGAGAGATCCGCCCCGGAACGGATGCCGACGTCGTCGCTGCAGAAGCCCTGGGACCGCTCTACTACCGCCGCTGGTTCTCACGCCAACACATCGACCCAGCACTCCTTGATCGCATCGTCACAAACCTCTGCCGATCGCTGACCGATGCTCGGTGAGCGTAACTCAACCCATCTCCTTAGACGGATCCGGCTCTAAAGGCGGATGTCGCGAGTCGAGAAAAGACCTGGCACAGGGTACAACCACACGTTTCCGCACGTAGCCTCGGATACCAAGGTGTGCACAAAACACCGGATATTTGTGCACCCAATCGCGAGCATTGACAAACACGCCCGGAATGACACGGCCGCGCCGCGTCCGGTAGACCCGTCCGAAATAGGTTCCGGTGAACGGGGGCGGCTTCAAGGGGTCGTAGCATTCCATCACGCGCTCGTGTTGTGGGCGGCGAGCTGCGCCGACCGCGCTCTGCCGATCTTCGGGGAGCAGCGACCAGGTGATGACCGGCCGCGCGTAGCGATCGCCGAAGGGATGACGTTCCGTCCCGAACGTCATCCCTTCGCCGGACGCTCGCGACCGACTCGGCTCGGCAGATTAGGAAGGCGCCATGGTGCATGGTACTGCATTCTCTTGTCCGGCGCAGCGCGTCCAGCGCCACGCATCCGAATACCGAAGGAATCATGTTCAAGAATCTCTCGGACCGCACGAGTTCGATCCTCTACGTAGTCCTCGTCGCCTCAGTCGCCGCGTCCACTGCCTCGTTCGCCGGCGGGCTCGTCCTCGCCATCTCGCCGCTGCTCGTGACCGCCCTGATGATGTTCGTGGTCACTCGGGACGGATACCGCGCGGAAGGTTGGCGCCGACTGGGAATCACCCGCCTCGGTCTCCGCTGGTGGCCGGTAGCGCTTGCCGCGACCGCGGGCGTCTCGGTCACGGCAGCGGGTATGACCGTCGTGCTCGGCTTCTCGCAGATCGCGGCACCCACCGCGGCCGCCTTGCAGGACCTCCTCTCGCTCTGCATCACCGGCACGGTCCTCGCTTTTGCTGAGGAGGTCGGATGGCGAGGGTACCTACAACCGCGCGTGGTGCCGTGGCTGGGTGAGAAATTTGCCTATCTCGGTATCGGTGTGGTGTGGGTCATTTGGCACCTCATGTACATCCTATTCACGCCCTTCTACCACGCTGACGGAGACCGATGGATCGTGCTCACGCTGTTCTCCGCCACCGTCATCGCGTTCTCCTTCCTGTTCGGCCAGCTTCGGACTCTGTCCGGCAGCGTCTGGCCGGTAGTGCTCGCTCACGTCGCACACAACGTCGCGTTCGCGTGGATCGGCTCTGCTATCGTGCTGACCAACCAGACAGTGCTCGTCAACGAGTACCTAGCGGGTGACACCGGGCTCTTCGTCCTCCTCGGCACCATCGCGACGGTGATGGCTATCGCAGCCCCAACGCGAGGAGCCCGCCCAGTAGCGCGGAATGACGAAGGAAAGGGCGCCCGAAAGGCGGCATCCCTCCACCGGTCGCATCGCGGATGACGAAGTCCCCATGCGTAACCGGCGGCGACAGGCCAGGTAGTTGCAGAGCGTTCTACCCACGCCTCGCGCTCGGCGGTACCGTGCAGCAGTAACACTGCGGTTGGCGACTTCGTGCGGCGGGCGGCCCAAGAACTGCGATCTCTCATGTTGCATCAGACGGAAATACCGCTCGTTTGCCGTGCTGGGCGATCTTGTCGGGCCGAAAGCCTGACCAGTGGTCGTGCTCATCGACCACCACCACCGGGGCCTGGCTGTAGCCGAGTTCCTGCGTGACGTACTCGGGGTCAGCTCACGAAACGGAATGAATAACACGGTAAGAGTTGAATCCGCTCTTCCCTAGTTGGGTGAACGTCATTGTTGGCGGGCTGGAACCCAGCGGTAGAGCGTGGGGACCGAGACGCCGAGGTCCTTGGCGATGTCGGCGTGGAGATTGCCCTTCAGCGCCCACTGAGTATTGCCGGTGAGCGCCAGCGGTTCAGCTCGCGCTCACCGACCTGGATCACGCCGCGTTGTCCGCGGTGTGTTCACGCATATTGGTGTCGCCGGTCTCGATCCATATCGTGTTGTGGATGATCCGGTCCATGAGGGCGTTCGCGTGGACTCCCGAGCCCAGCCGCTGGTGCCAGCCTTTCTGCGAGCACTGGGTGCAGAACACTGTCGGGGGAATCCGGCTCTATCTGATCTGCACTCCCGACGGAATGCCCGAAATCTGGGGCCTGGCTAACCCGAAAATCGGTGAACACGAACCCGCCGAAACAATGCTCCGCCATGACCGACACCTGCTCCACCTCGACCAAGTCATCATCGGCGACAAAGGCTTCGCCGGCCGCGAATTCGAGACGTTCATCACCGACAACCTCGGCGCGCACCTGATCCCTCACGACCGCAAAGACGAGAAGAAACGCTTCGGGAAGCTCGGCATCATCCGCCAATCGGTCAAGTCCGTGTTCGACACCCTAGTGGGCTAACTCACCCTCGAAGACCAGGGCGGCCGCCCCGTCCCCGGGCTCTACTCCCGCGTTGCTGGCCGCTTACTCGCCCTCGCCGCAGGTATCTGACACAACTGGCTAATCGGAACAGCCAACAAGCGATCCCTCATCGCCTAGGACCATTAGGACTCATTCAGCTAGGCGCCACCGCGCGCTCCAGGAACACGAAAAAACGCCCTTGTCGAGTGGAGCATGTAGCTCCGCCCGACCTGGGCGTCTGTTCTATGCCAGTAAGCGCCTAGAACCGCGCACCGGGGCTATAAAAGTCGTAGCCGACAGCGCGGTCGAGGTTCGACCAGCTGTTCGTGCCCATGACTCCGTCGATTGGTCCGGTGTACCTGCCTCCGTGGCTACCGTCAGCCGCCCAACGCTGCAGCGCCTTGTAGGTGTTGGAGCCCGGTGCCCCGTCAATAGGTCCGGTGTAGCCGTAGTACTTGGCCAGGAAACGCTGCACCCCCTGCCAGCTTGCGGTACCCATGGCCCCGTCGACGGGTCCAGTGTAGCCGTTGCGTGCAGCGGGGCCCTCCTGGAGTCGACACTGCAGGTACCCGGAGAAGCTCGTGCTACCGCCGTTTGAGGACTGGCAATATGCCGAAACAGGGTTCATCTTGATGAGTCCGGCAGCCGGTTGGACCGCACTGATAGTCGTGGATACCGGCGAGGTCGCCGCGACCGGAGTGAGCGTCGCCGCCGACGCGGGTACTGCTGTTGAAACGGCAAGCACGCCGACCGTGAGGACTCCCCAAGCAGCTGCACTGAACCGCGACATATTTGATTTTTGCAAAACCATTCCCCCAATGTCGAAGACATGCTCGGAATGAGCATCCTCTATTTGTCACATATTTCTCCACCCTCAAAGGGCTCGGCAAGACCCTCTAGTGGGGCTTGCAGCGAGCTGGCCAATCTGGCAGGATTTCGAATCGACCGGAGGGCGAGCCAAGCCATGCTGTCCGGAGCGGTGTGACATTCCCGAGGGGACAAGGCGGTCACAGAGTCCCGTTACTTTCTTCATAGCCCTTGGGCGTGTAGTCCTGTGAGGGTGTTGGCCTGTCAGTCCCGGCATGGTTCTTGCCCCCCCCCCCCCCCGTTGTCCATGATCCGGGGGGGGTGTTGTCACCGGGACTGACTGGCATTGAGTATTCGCTGATAGGGGCTGGACCGGGACGTGTTCCAGGCCATTCGCAACGTGGCTGCCGCGGTTCAGTCCGACGAAACGATACCTGAACGGAGCATCATGATCGAGAACTACGACAGCGTTGACGTCTTCATCGGCGTGGATGTTGGCCAGGGAGAACACCATTCGGTCGCCCTCGACCGGGCGGGCAAGCAACTCTTCGACAAGGCCTTGCCCAACGATGAGTTGAAGCTGCGGGACCTGATCGGGCGGCTGAAACGACACGGCCAGGTACTGTTCGTCGTGGATCAACCCGCGACAATCGGGGCCACTGCCGATCGCCGTCGCCCAGGCTGAGAACGTGCTGGTCGGCTACCTGCCGGGCCTGGCCATGCGGCGCACCGCTGACTTGCACGCGAGTGAGGTCAAGACCGACGCCCGCGACGCCGCGATCAGCGCCCAAGCAGCCCGAAGCCTCCCGTACGCGCTCCGGTCGCTGCAACTCGCCGACGAACAGGTCGCCGAGCTCTCCATGCTCTGCGGCTTCGACGACGACGTCGTCGGTCAGACCACTGCCACGAGCAACCGGATCCTTGTTTCTCTCTGCATTCGCCGCGCTCCGCAACCCGCTCTCACGCGCCTGCTACGACCGCAAGATCGCCCAAGGCATACGCCACAACCAAGCCCTCATCGCCCGCGCCCGGCGACGCTGCGCCGTCCTCTACGTCATGCTCCGCGACGGCACCCTCTACCAAACCGACCATCCACTCGCCGCTTGACAAAAACATAGGGGCACCCCACCCAATGGGGCCTCGTTGAGGCCGAAGCGGGGGGGGGGGGGGGCGCATGCAGCGGGGATCTCCCCGTTGGCGATGGCGCCACCACGTTTCCAGAAAGACGAAAAGACGCCGGGTCTAGAGGGACCATATAGTCCCAACTAACCCGGGCGTCACTTCTGTGATTGAAAGCGCCTATTACCGCCGGACGCCCGGGTAATAGAAGTCGTACTCGGTAGCGCGGTCAAGGCCGGTCCAGCTCTTAGTGCCCATGACCCCGTCGATCGGCACGGTGTAGGTTCCCCTGTGGCCATCGTCTGCGGCCCACCGCTGCAACGCCTTGTAGGTGTGGGTTCCCGGCGCTCCGGCAATGGGGCCCTTGTACCCGTATGACTTGGCCAAAAAACGCTGCACCCCCTGCCAGCTGTTCACACCCATGACCTCATCGACACGGCCGGTATATCCTTGCGTGCAGCTGGACCCTCCTGAAGTCGGCATTGGAGGGACCCGGTGAAGCTCGTGCTGCCGACGTTATTGGACTGGCAATACCCCGAAACAATGTTTGCCCTGAACAGCCCGGCCGCCTGTTGGACAGACTTCGCCGTTGCGAACAAGGGGGGCCGTCACGGCCACCTGAACAGGTACCGCGGCCGATGGGGTGAGCGTTGCCGCCGAGACCGGGACTGCCGTTGAAATGAAGAGCGCGCCGACGGCGAGGAACCCCCGATGATGATGATGGCGAGTCGCGACATATTCACTTTTTCCAAAGCTATTTCCCCAATTTCGAAGAATGCTAGGGCGAAGCATCCTCTATGCGTCACCTTTTTCTCCACGCGCTATCACTCGGCAAGACCCTTTAGTGGGGCTGGTGACGAGTGAGCCGGTCGGACAAAGTTACGAGTCGACCGGAGGGCTGCGATTCGCAGACGGCAGGACGGCCGAGCCGTCGTCGTTTCGCAAGAAGGTCACGCCGCTCAACCGCTGATTCGCACCGAGAGCCGCATGGACGGACTCGGGTCTCAGATCTGACGGGATGCGCCCCGTGGTTCTCGCCAGTGAACATCTCCTTTGGCGGCAGTGGCGACAAGCCTCTCTGCGCTGGTGAAGCGATGTTCTACGGGATCGCCAGGGCCCCGCTGCTACCGCGCTTCTAAGCCCTGGACAGTGCGGTGTGCGCTCAATAGTCAGGGCCCCGGATCCAGTTAGTGTCACCCGGTGAAAGCCTGGGCGCAGGATTCGTCCTGAGCAGTTTGTCCGGCCAACCCGTCCAAGGGTTGGGCGCTTGTCTCCGGAGCAGGTGCGGCGGTTTCGTTGGGTGTCTCCGGCGCGGGCTCATCCGTTGCTGGGGGCAGAGGCTCAACCGTGGGTGTTCCTGCCGTGGCCTCGGGGAGAGCGAAGGGCTCATCGGCTGCGAGTTTGGCGAACAGCTCATCAGCCACATCCTGTATCGGTACCACTTTGTTCGGGAAGTCGGGATCGTCGGTCGTGCCGGGGTATTGCACGAACAGGAGTCGATCCAGGTTGATGTCTTTGAGTGCCAGGGCCATGGAGACCATGGTGTCGATGTCGGCCAGGTTGGTCGAGAGCCGGATATTGGTCGCGGCAGCGTTGGCCAGGTTGATCAGAGTGGGGATGTTGGTGAGCGTGCCGTTGCTCTTGACGGTGCGCATGAGTGAGGCCATGTACATCTGTTGCGAGGAGATTCTCGCCAGGTCGCTGCGGTCGCCGACGCCTTCGCGGCTGCGCAGGAATGCCAGAGCGTTCTCCCCGGCGACGATGCTCGGCCCTTCAGGCAGGTTGAGGCCCGCGTCAGGATCGTTGATAGGCGCGCTCAGACAGATGGGTACGCCACCCACGGCGTCGCTCATCTCCACAACACCGCTGAAGGTAATGACGCCGGCGTAGGGGATGTCTAGTCCTGTCAGCTCGGACACCGTCTGGACCACGCAGGGTAATCCGCCGCGAGACATGGCCTCATTGATGGGGCGCGCCGACATGGCGTCAAAAGTCTCTTCGGTTTCGGCGTCTGTGCACTCGGGGTGCGCCACGATGAGGTCACGAGGGATGCTCACCACGACCGCGTTCGTGTGGTCTGCAGACACGTGCACGAGAATGTTCACATCGTTCAGAGTCGCGTCTCGTTCACCATACGCGGCACCTTGGGCGGCATCGTTGTCGACGCCGACCATGAGGATGTTGAACCCATCTCGGTAGCTTCCGAGCTGGGGCGCTGGAGCATTGGTCTGTCCGACGCCGATGTCGATGGCATTGTCATCGACCTTCTGACTGAAGCTCGACACGGCAATGGCGGCCACCGAGGCCGTGCTGACGAGAGCCACAGTCAGCCCCACCGCAACCAGCTTGAGGACGTTCACGTAGGGATTGGATCGCTTCAGACGTCCATGACGTGCGATTCCCACTACCCGTGTGCTTCGCCTGCTGCTATCCGCCACGACGACCCTCCCCAATGCGACTGATTGCTGATTAAACAGTTCTCCACCGTGGTTGATCTGTCTCGGCAGTACTGTCGAGCGTAGCGCCTGGTCCGCCAACGGAAATGCGCTCGACACCCAGCATGGTTCAGCAGTGCGCGCAGCCTCTTCATGGGTCGCTGATCGTGCTGGTGAATTACTTCGTCGCTCGACGGCTACGTCTCCCGATCCGTAATGGTTCTTCGTGCCCAAGACTCATTGCTGAAAACAGATCCGGCAAGGGGGCGCCCCCATGTTTTTGTCAAGCGGCGAGTGGATGGTCGGTTTGGTAGAGGGTGCCGTCGCGGAGCATGGCGTAGAGGACGTCGGGGCGTCGCCGGGCGAGGGCGATGAGGGCTTGGTTGTGAGACTGTAAGGCGTTCGGAACCATGACGAAAGAAAGAGTCGCCGGTTAACCGACGACGTTTTCTTCACGACCCTGCAACTTGAACGACGCAATCGAGGAGGGGCGGCGGCGATTGACCGTGATATCCACCATCTACCATCTCGCTATGTCGAGGCGCTCTCGCTGGATAATGCCTACTGGCGGCGGTAGAGAGTCGCTCGACTCCAGCCCACAAGGCGTGCCGCATCCTCAGCGGTGCGCCCCTTTGCACGGGCGTCGTTTGCGATCGCGAGTTTTTCAGCGATGACGGCAGGGTTCTGGATTTTTCTGACAAGCCGCGGGAACAATCAGCGTTGATGTCTCTTCGGAGACAATTGTCAGTTCAGGAGACCATTGGCTCCCCCGTCTGTATAGAGCGCGGAGCCGGGCGCTCAAATTGTAGACGAGGTGATGGTGTCCGCATCAGGCCGTATACTTCCTCAGCGATCAGCGTGACGCTACGCAGATTCTTAACCATCACCGCGCAGCGGAGGTAAGCGATGTCATCGACGTGGCGCAGGCAGGTGAGAATTCCGACGGCGAGCTGTGCGGAGTGAACTGTCGTTTGGCCGCTTAGGCTGTCGAGAACGAATTTTGCGGCCATATCAGCGGTGTACTCAGCGTTTGAGCGTCCGTCGAGAGCGTACTGAATGCTCTTCAAGAACTGGCCGTACGCAAATTTGGCCGGCTCCCGATTGTTCTTCTTCAGCACTGTCGTCGGATGGTGGGTCGTCACCGGTGGTGACCAGCGGAAGCTACGGTTTTGCTGCACGGCTGCTGATATAGGTGCGTCGAGCTTCGGGAAAGATTTCAGTAACCAGTTGAGGACATCGGTCGCACCCGCCCACCCCGCAGGTGAAAGGGACTTTCCCGAAGAAGGGAATTGGCGTCCACGAGTCGAGAGCGCATCCAAAACGCGTTGGATCCGCGTTTCGTCGCGGTCTAGTTCGACCTCCACCATGTCGATGGTAGCTGAGTCGAGCACCGCAACACGGAGGTGGGGGAATTTGGCCCGTTCGGCCGCGCGGAGCGGTCGCTGAGCTTTCTTGTAGTTGCGGATCAAGTTGGCACTCACTCCATTGGCCACTTCGTCTATCATCTTCGTGCTTGTTGTGGTGTGGCCGGCCATGAATGAACTGCGAAGGCTCGCCCGCTATTGCGAGCCGGCGAACGGCTGAATGCGGTTGGTTCGCGAACTCCGGATCCCGAGTTGCTCAAGCCGTAGCGGTTCGGTTTCGATTGTTTCGAATTTGTGCTTTCCGAGGCCCTTGCAACGCCGCATGCGAGTAACTGATGCCGGTATCGGATGCTCCCCAGCATCAAGAAGGGAACAGCTTCATGACCACCACGACCAGCATCACCACCACCTTGAGGCGGCGGCGAGGCTTGACAGCGGAAACGGCGAACGCTGCGATCAACCAGGCATGCCGGCGGCTTCGGCTGCCAACGATCCGAGCCGTTGTCGACGAGGCCACGACCGTCGCGCAGAAGGAGCAGCTCAGCTATCAGGGGTTCTTGGCAGAGCTGCTGCTGGCGGAGTGCGACGACCGCGACCGGCGGTCTTGGGTCCGCCGGGTGAAGGCGGCAGGGTTTCCCCGGGACAAGTGGCTCGGGGACTTCGACTTCGATGCCAACCCGAACATCAACCCCGCGACCATCAACACGTTGGCCACCGGCGACTGGGTCCGTCGAGGTCAGCCGCTGTGTTTGATCGGCGATTCCGGCACCGGGAAGTCCCACCTGCTCATCGCTCTGGGCACCGCGGCGGCGGAGAAAGGGTTCCGGGTCAAATGCACGCTCGCCACCAGGCTGGTGAACGAACTCGTCGAGGCGGCCGACGAGAAGAACCTCGCCCGGACCATCGCCCGCTACGGGCGAGTCGATCTGCTGATGACCGACGAACTCGGCTACATGGAATCGGACCGCCGAGGCGCCGAGCTGCTGTCCCAGGTCCTCACCGAACGGGAGGAGAACAACTCGATCGCGATCGCCTCAAACGAGTCGTTCTCCCGCTGGACGAAGACCTTCACCGACCCGAGGCTCTGCGCGGCAATTGTCGACCGGTTAATGTTCAACGGCACCATCATCGAGACCGGGACCGACTCCTACCGTCTCGCCCACACCCAAAGGCAACAGCACTCGAGCGCCTGAACCAGTGACGGTTAAGAGGAAGAAGTCAGAACGGCCAGACGAAGAACCGCTTGCAGGCCGGCAGGGGTCCCGGGCCAGTGCTGCTCGATCGCAGCGCTTCCAGCCCGGCGGGTCGCGAAGCGAAGAGCAATCGCGACGACGAGCGCGTCGTCGGCATAGCCAAGGACCGGGATGAAGTCGGGAATGAGATCGATCAGGGACAGCAGATACACCAGTAAGACGGCGAGCCAGATCCGCACACCCACGGGCACGGTCCGATCGCTCGTGAGACGTTTCAACAATCGCGCCACGTCCGGCGCCAGACGCAACAGGTCCAGCAACGATGCCCGGGCAGGATGCTTCCGCTGCTCGAACCAGAGCAACAGCACGAGGATTAACCAAATGAGCACGAGCCCGAGGACGATGCTGAGGAGAATCTGCCACCACTCGGACATGACTACTGCGCGGCCGGACGGAGAATGTGAATCACTTCTCGGAGTGCGTAATAGGCGATAATGAATCCCGCCACCGGGTCCACCCCCGCCGAAGAAGCGCCGGGCCCGAAAAGAGAGCCGCGCCGCGATCATTGAGAGACGTCATAAACCAATTGTCGCAGTGAACTCCGACCAATCGTTGACCCAAGCAGCCACGGTGGGTCTCGTTTAGATTGCCCGTGAAACCCCGTCATACCGAAGCGGGTCCGACCTAGATTGCCCTCGTGGGTCCCATTTGGGTTGACATGACCACGTCCTCGTAGCTCAATCAATCTATTATTCCATCCCCTATCTCTAGGGATACAAGGCGCCTCAAGGCTATGCCCTGCACTTCCTCGAAACCGTCGGGACCTCGCGGCACGGACATCTTTAAGCAGAGCGACGAAGATGCGTTGGCGCCCACCGGGGCAGCTGATCTCGTTTATATCAGCTATACCTTGGGCTTCGAGTCCTGGCTCTCTTGCTGTGCCCTAACCCCGACGCGTGTCCAGCCGAGCAGCAGCTTTCCGGGCGCGTCTTGAAAGCAACCTCTGGCCTGGCTGATGAAGACGCGCCTCAATAGCCGATCCCCTGTCGCGCATTCCCCCGTAGGGCGACACTCGTCGTCCTCAACAACAGTCACTGATAAACGAAAAACAGCCCTTCGTTGCCGAAGGGCCGTTCGTTTCGTATGTCCGCGAGGGAGGCCTAAGCCAACATGTCTCACGACTCGTTGCGGCCAGTATACGCTCAAACTATGGAGGCAGCTGTGATTTCCCAGATAAGAGCTGCTATCTCGATTCCCCGAATCAGTACTAATGACGCAGCTATCCCGGGGAACCCCGCTAACGCCCTTGAGCTCTACACCTGGAATGCGCAGGTTTCGGCCGCTTTCATGCTCCCCCCTCCACTTTGTTGAGGTGCTAACCCGAAACGCAGCGGCGGAAGGAATCGAGACCGTATACGGAGCGCGCTGGCCTTGGTCGCAGGGCTTCGAACAAAGTCTTCAAAGCCCTCCGCCAAGGTCGCGCAGTTACAATCCTCGCCGCGATCTCAGGAACACTCGCACTGGGAAACCGACCGCTGGCAAGGTCATCCCCGAGGTCAAGTTTGTCTTCTGGCAAAAGATGTTCACCGCTCGCTACGATCAGCGGCTCTGGGACCAACAGATCCTAAGCCTGTTCCCCAATGCGTCAGGCTCGTCACCATCAGGCGTCCGTCAGAAGATCTACGACCACCTCGAACTCATCCGGAACTTTCGTAACCGAGTCGCTCACCACGAGCCGATCTTCTCTCGAAATCTCAACGATGACTTCAGCGCGATCACTGAACTCGTCTCAATGCGTTCGCCTGCGGCCGGCACCTGGTTGAGTGACCGAGAATTAGTGACAGAACTCCAATTTGAGCGTCCCACCGCCGGCATCCAGCCCGCGGCGCATAGCCCAACCGGCGCAGAGCGGTCCACCAGATGAAGACGCGCCCAACCTGTTTAGAGTCGACCTCAGCGGGATAGGACGGACATCCCTGCAGCAGTCCGATGAGGGATCGGCCGGCTGGCACTCCCCCGACTATCGATACGCCCGGATCCTCGGGACAGGACAATGTCCGATAGACCCGCCCTAAAAAAATGCGGTGGACGGGTTCTACGTGAACTGCTGGCACAAGCCGTAACACAAACCATGCAGCGATTCAGTCACCCGCTATCGGCTAAGGCCGCCGCGTTCGCGCTGCAGGCCGGCAGCCTTGATGTTGGTGCGGGACTTGGGCTGCTTGCCTGGCTTGGTCGCCACGGCTGCGCTGGCGTGGGTGCCGTTCTCTCGATCGGCAACCAGGCGAACCTTCTCCAGCTGAGGGTCGACACCCGACTTCTCCATGTCGGCTGCGAAGGATTCGCGGCGCCCGGCGCTGTCGTAGGCGTTCGCGGCGTTGTCGCGAGTGACGTCTGCCTTGCCGGTCAGTTCCTTCCGTGACAGCCCCTCCGTGGGCTCGTCGTGGGTGTTCTCGGCGCGCTTCTGGTCGCGGTCGCGTTCTTCGGCTTTGCGGTCCAGCTGGTCGGCTACCGTGAGCAGCGATGCCGCTTCGGCGTAGTCCTTGCCGCTCTCGCCTCGGCTCTCCGCGGCAGCGCTGCGGTCCTGCTGAGCCCGGGCTAGTGCCTCTCGCACTGCGAGGGGATCGGCGTCCAGGTTGTTGACGTCGATGCCGTACTGGCCACGCAGTTCCTCGCTCATGCGATCGGACGTACGCGCAATGTCGGGATCCACGGTGCGCCAAGCGTTGGCCGTCTCGTAAGCCGTGGCAATGTCGTCGACCCCGGCGGTGTTCCACCACTCTTGCTGCTGCACGGGAGCCAGGCTGGCTCGTGCTGCGTTCCGCTCCGCATCGAACCGTGCCTGTAGCTCCTTGGTCTGCTGCTCGGTGCGCGCCTGGGCGTTCCTGGCTAGCTCCTCACGGAGCCGGGCGAAACGCTCGGCCATCTGCGTGGCCACGGTCAGAGCGACCCGCATCTGCCCGTCGAACGCGTCGCCGATGCCGTCTGCTTCTTCGGCCATGGTGATGCCCCCTCGTTATCTCTCGTGACCGTCGCGCTCGTTCGGCGTGACGGTGGTCTGTGGCTTGTGGGACTCGATTCGCGTCGGCACGGGCGAGCCCGTTCCGGGGACGACCTGGCCGCGCTGTGCAGCCTGGACGATCTTCGCTAGCTCCGGGTCAAGTCCTTCGGCCGGCGTCGGCATGGCGTTGTTGGTCTGTCCAGTTTCGGCGCGCACGATAGCCGGCAGACGGTCACGCACCTGCGAGTACTGCTCCCGCAACGTGCGGTCGAGCTGCGATGCGCGCTGGGCATCACCGATAGCTGTGTGCATGTCCATGACCGCTTTGACGGTCGATGCGAGCTGGCGCAGCATGATCGCCTCGGCCATCGTTCCCTGGCCCTGGGTCGATGCCTGCAGCAGCATCATCGTGGCCCCGGCGACCGACACCCGGCCGGCGGGCTTCGGCTTGGATTCGTGGGCGCGGATCTGCGCTGTACGGGACAGGTCCCGTGCGGTTTGGGCCAGCGGTCCGGGCGTCGCCTCGACGCGCTGTGACCACGCCGCGAATGCCCCGGCGGTGTCGCGGGCCAGGTGCGCCCAGCCGGCGCGGTCCTCGAACGGAATCTCTCGCATCTGCACGCGGAGCTGTTTGATTTCGTCGGTGTACTGCTTCCACAGTTTCGGATCTGGCGTCGTCTCTTCCCGGCCCGGAGCGACCGGGCGGTACTGCCACGGGTTCTTGCTCGTGGCCCTCCACTCGTCCACTGCGCCTTGGGCACTCTGGGGGCTGTCCGGCCATCCCTCGCGCATGCGCGGGAGGGTCAGGTCGCGGGCGAGTCGGCCACCGCCGTACCAAACGGGCTGCGCGCCCTTCTCCGGTCGTAATGCGACGGAGTAGCCGGCCACAACGTCGTCGCGTCCAGCGGCGAAGCGGGGCCGCACGAGTGCTCCACCGTGGCGCATGCGGCGCACAAACTCCCCCTCGTCGAGGGAGGCCACCGACGCTGAACGCACGATGCGTTCCAGCTTGTGGGCCTCGACCTCAGTGCCGGTGCGGTGCGCCCGGGCCTGCTCGGCGGGCTTGATCCCGCGCTCACCGATGCCGCGTTCCCGCGACTCCAATTGTTCCAGGCCGTAGTCGCGTTCCAGGTCACGGCAGATGCCCTGAGCTTGCTTGAAGTCGTTGTGTGTCGGTGCCTTGGTGCCGTCCTCGCGGACTAGCGAGACAGCGATGTGCACGTGATCGTTGCCGTTCGTCGAGAGGCCGTGACGCACAGCAACCCATCGGCAGTCGGCCTTGCCGCTGGCCTCGGTGAAGCCCATTCGATCCACGAAGTCTTGGGAGATGGCGCCCCACTTCTCGTCCGAGAGCTGCCCCTCTTCTGCGCGCAGCGACAGCGAGCAATGCCAGACGTCGGCGGCGACTCGCGTCGTGATCGACTCTCCGGTATCTGGATCAGTGATGCGCGCCTGGCGTGTGACCTCGACTCCGAGTTTCACCCGCGGTTCGTCCAAGTCCTTTGCAATGGCCAGGGCCGTATCGCGGTCGAGAACGCCGTACCCGTGCATGGTAACAACGGCTGAGTTTCCGGCGACGAGGTGCTGTTCCTCGTGCTCGTTCGACTTACCGGCGCCGGCCAGGTAGACCATGAGTCCACCCATTTGGCCGCCTCGGGTGATGTTGGGCATCATGAGTCGGCCAACGTATCTATCGCGGCTGAAAGGCGAGGGACCATCGCGCGGTATTCCGCAATGATCGACTCGGCCTCAACGGGAAACTGGCTCTCGGTGTTCGCGAACTTGGCGAGCTGGTTGGCGTTGTTCGCGACGCTGGCCAGCAGCTTACGAACGGCGAACAACTCGACGATTGCCAGCTTGCGGTCTGTCGAGGTCTGGACCTGAGAATCCATGGCCGACTCGAACAACAACCGCGGCACGGTGACATCTCGAAGAGCGGCACGGGTCTGCAGCTGAATGTCCTCCGCGTCGGAGACGTAAACGCTGTAGTGCTTCTTCCTGGGAGTGTCCGCATTCTTGCGGCGCTTCCGGCCAAACAGGCGACCCTCATTCGTGTCGCTCATGTTCCATCCACTCCCCTGGCCCAGCGCAGCGAACCCCCGAATTTCGGGGGGACCATACGACAAGTATGCCGAATCTGACGCCCCGCGTCCAGATTCAAAGCAAGTTACCACCGGTAACTCTATAGCTTGCTCCAAAAAGGGTTCACTTCATCGGCGCGAATTCGAGGGTGAGAGTGAACTAAAGCAAGTGCTCGCACTTGTCTGGCCGGGAACGCTATTCCCTCGGTACTGTCGACTGTATGAGCGATGCAAATGTGACTAACGACGAAGTGGCCGTGCGTGCACGCGCCTTGATTGAAGCCGACGTGTCGGCTCGTGTGAATGCGGTTGTGGCCATAGCTGAGGCGGCAAAGCAGAACGACGTTGCAGATGCGCGACTCAAGCAGGCAATCAAGGATGCTGAGGCGGCTCATAAAGAGTCCAGCAACGCACACGCCACCGCGTGGAAGGCGGCGCTAAATGCTGGCTGGACTGAGAAGGAACTGCGCGCAACGGGCGTTCGAGCGCCCGGGCGTTCGGCACCGAAGGCGCGTAAGCGCCGCGATGCGCCCACAGTGACGGACGCACCTAGCGAGTGACCATTTCGTAGCACGAAGCGACACAGTAGGCCCCGCCAGAGCGTGCAGCTCGGCGGGGCTTTGTCGTACCCTCCGGAGTTTTGCTTTAACCAAGAAGTGCTCTGCAGTGGAACGGGTTGCACTTCGCTCCCGCGGGAGTAAAGGGTGCTGCGCAGATTCCTACGGAATCCGACCTTCGGTCGCCCTTGACACCCCGATAAATCGAATAGTTCAGGCCATCTGTGATCTGACGTCGATGGACTTCCGGACTGAGAGGGGAACAACCGTGAACGACTCACTGACCGTTTACACACTGCCGGGGTGCATGCAATGCGACCTGACCACGCGAGTGCTTGACGACGCGGGGCTGCCGTACATCGTGGTCGACCTGGCCACGGATGCAGGCGCGCTCGACGCTGTGAAACAGCTCGGCTACTCGTCCGCACCGGTCGTCGTCGTCGGCGCCGCGAGCTGGTCGGGATTCCGCCCGGACAGAATCAAAACCGTGGCCATGGCACCCGCCACCGTGCCGGCCAGCTCGACCGATGAGCTGGGGTGCGACTCATGGGAGTAGCCAAGAGCCGGCCGCAGGTCGCGGAGCCGAAACCGCGGAGCGGCTGCGACTGAGCAGCCGGGATCTGGCGCGGCTCAGGCACCGCGGCGAGGGGCCGGCCTTCGTCGCTCTGTCGCGAAAGACCGTGCGCTATCTGCGGTCGAGCGTCGACGAATGGGAGGCTCGGCACACCGCCTGGGACGGCGACCGTCCCGCGTAGGTCACCGACCGACGTCGTGGTTCTGGTCCTGCTCGGGGCTCTCGGCGAGATGCCGGGGCCCGGCCGGCGCGGCGTGCTTGCCCGGCGCGCGAATCTCCGTCGCGCTCGTCGGGTAGCTGCGGGCGTTCAGGTCAACGATGCGCTGCAGCTCGGGATCCAGCGAGGCAGGGGCCGGCTCAACCACGGGCAGCGCCGACCGCGCGTGCAGCTCTTCGATCGACGCGGGCGGCGTCTCCCCCGCGTAGATCGCCCTCGCGCGCGCTTCCGCGAAATAGCCCTCAGCTGCACCTGGTCGCGCGGTGTCTTCGGTCGGCTCATCGAGTCGTCCGTCATCGATGTGAGTCGCCCCGTCGACCTCGGCGTAACTCCCGCCGTCTAGGTAGATATCAAGCTCCCGTTCAAACTTGCGTTCGCGCTCACTCTGGCGAAACTCGTCCGCGAGGATCCCGGCCGCGATGGCGTCAAACCCGTCTTCGTTGCTGGCTGCAGCGTCGGTCATTGTGTCTCCTTCGATTCGTGTTCGTCGGTGTCGTCAGCGAGAGCGCGGCGCACGCTCGATGCACCGACCTGCAGCGTTTGGGCGATGGTCGCCCAGGTCGCTTTCTCGGCGCGCATGCGCCGGGCGACCTCGACGCGTTCGGCGGTCATCACGCTTGGTCGACCACCGAGCCGGCCCCGGGCTCTCGCGGATGCGAGGCCGGCGCGGGTGCGGTCGGAGATGATGCGACCATTCATCTGCGCGAACGCGGCACAGATGTGGAAGAACAATTCACCGCCGGGGGTGGTGGTGTCGAACGGTTCCGTGAGCGATTTGAACTCCACGCCCCGCTCCCCCAGGTCAGCGACAATGGTCACGACGTCGGTCATCGACCGGCCTAGCCGGTCGGTGCTGTAGACCAGCAGAGTGTCACCACGGCGCAAGAACTTCATGCACTCGGCCAGTCCCGGCCGAGCCGCGTTCTTGCCGGTCAGCTTGTCCGAGTAGATGAACTCGGCACCCGCCGCGCGGAGCGCGTCGCTCTGCGAATTGAGACTCTGATCCTGCGTCGATACGCGGGTATATCCAACTACGCTCACGACCCGCTACCTTCCATAGCCTTTCCCAGTGCTGTGCCCCTGGCCCGGTGCCTGGTAGCCCCGTCCTTCGGCGGGACTGCCCTGAGTCGGTCGGCCAATCTCTGTCGCACTCGTCGGGAAATTCCGTTTGTTCACATCGATGATCCGCTGCAGCTCCGGGCTAAGCGGGAGCGTCTGAACAGGCGCGGGCTGCGCTCGATCCAACGTGATCTGGTCAAACACTGCCACCAGCTCCGCCGGGCGCACCCCGAGGTAGCCGGGCTCGGGGCGGGAACGCTCTGACTGCTCATTCCACACAGCCTTATCGACCAGGTGGAAGTCCAGTTCGAATGGCGATTGCTCGGCAACGTGCTCAAGAAACAGCTTGCCTGTGCGACCGTTGCCCTCTCGGCCGAAATGCGCCTGATTGATGTTCGCGTAGACGGTGGCGAGCGTTGACACGAAGTCCTCTCGCCCGATGGCGGGTAGATCCGCGGTGCGGATCGCCTCGGTGGCGTTTCGCCAGTAATGATCGATCTGGTTCGGCTGAGCAAATGGTTGACCACCACCTTTGTTCATTCCGAATGGCCTCACCTCGCCGGCCCAGTTTGGGTAGAGGTCTGAAAACAGTGCTTTGTGCAGCTGCCGGGCGTGCTCAAGGTCGAACGTCCGCTCGATGGGGATCGCACCCGATTGGATGGAATCACGAACCCGGTCCGCCACGACATATTCGACCTGCTGTAGCAACGCTCGGTCGCGGATCCCCATGACGTTCCGCATCACTACCCCTCCGCCTGGCTCCCCAACGGGGTACAGCGTCGAAGGAAAGTCTGGGAACGACGTATCGAAAGGCTCCGTGCCGGCCGTCATAGGGTGTCGGTAGAGATACCGAGTTCAGCGAAAGCGAGAACCTGGAACTGCTCTGGAGAAATCTTCTTCGTCGCCAGGAGAACAGCCAGCTCGACGTCGCGCCGAGATGCCTCACGGCCCTCGTGGGCATCGCTCCCGAAATTGCTCGCCACCCGCCGCGCGGTGGGCTCATCGACGCCCTCGAAGAGGTCCGGGTAAAGCGCTTGAACGTCATAGCCAGCGGTCATTGGAAGCCCTTTCGACAATTCTTCCCATTTTACATGATTTAGCCGAAAACGTCTAGAGTTAGCTTTCGGTAATTATGATTCCGGCAATGAGTTTTGGACAGGTGGGGCGATCGCCGTTTCCGCTAAATGCCGGCATTCTGTGATCGCTCCATGTGTGACTGTTGGCGCTTCGTGGCGGCGTTCTGTGATCGCTATGTGGCGCTATCGAACCTCAGGTGCTTCCTAATCAGGCAGGAGACCCAGGGCGCGCGCCCGCCGATAGAAGGTTGCTCGGGACATTCCGAGGTTCCGTGCGACTTCGGCGGCTGGCTCACCGCTGTCTATGAGGCTGCGAGCGTTGCGTATTCGACTGTCGGTGATGATCCGCGGGCGACCGCCCAAATTTTTGCCGGCATTGCGGCGTTTCGCGATCGAGTCGAGTACGCGCTCTCGCTTGATTTCATGTTCCATCTGACCGAGTGCGGCCATGATCGTGAACAGCATGGAACCCATGGGTGTTGCCGTGTCGACGTCGCCGCCGCCCAGGTTCAGTACGCGGAGGCCGGCGCCGCGGCCGCGGAGTTCTTCAGCGAAGGCAAGCATGTTCTGTGTCGATCGCCCCAGCCGGTCCAGAGTCGTGATGACGAGAGTATCGCCCACCTTGAGGGCGTCGAGTGCGCGGTCGAAGTTCGGCCGTGAGGCGCGAGCACCGGAAACGCCGTTGTCGACGTAGAGGTCATCACGCCGGACACCAGCGGCCAGAAGGTCCAACCTTTTGCCGGTCGGTGGATTGCTGGCGCGTTGATACGCGCGCGTAGCCGATCAGTTTCGTCACGATGCTCCTGGGTGTCTCATAACTAACGGTTAGTGTCGCGATTCAAGCAGGAGGTTACGCGACGTAGTTAAGAGACTCGCCGAGCCCCATAATTCCGCCAGTGTTGATGGGGTCTAAATGACGCTCGTGAGACGTCTCATATCCCTAGGGTTTCGAGACGCTTCGAACAGAATCCGTCCATGTCGTGCGAATCGCTGGGTTTGTGTATGCAGAGGTGCATTAGCAGCCGGCCTAATTTCCCTGAATTAGGTCGACGAGGTCCTGGGCGCTCTCATCTGGCGCAAGAGCGATTTGCACCTGGTCACCCGTCGAGACGTCCATGACGCGGACCGCCGCTTGCAACTTGTCCCCGATCTTTATGAGTAGGCGTGCCGAGTCCCCTGCCCCGACGGCCTCTTCCGTGAGCTCCTGCCAAACTTTCGCGCCGTCATCGTTGAACGTCACGTCGACCGCGCTCTGCCCGTTCTCCGCGACACTGGAATTCTTGACGCCGGCTTCTTGGAATGTGGAGGGAAGCAGCACGCTGTCGCCGTTGACCAACACGCACTGAGAGTCCGACCCCGCAGTGCAGGTGTCCGAGACCGCCATATCGATAGTTCCCCCTGTCCCCGACGATGCCTCGTCGGCACCAGCGGAAGACGAGCAGGCGCTAAGCGCAAGCAGTACAAGTGCGGCCAAGGTGAGCCTTGATGTTCGGAAAGACATGATCGTCCGTTCTCTGGGTGGGATTCAATGGCCGACACAGCCCCCACTGCGACCGTAAGGCTCCGGGTAGCTAAGCGCCAGCATCTGCTAGTTCCCGCGGGCTGGCACGCCGCCCCACTTTGGGCCGCAGAGAATCTCGGGCCACATCGACCACAGCTACGATTCCTCGAGCTGGTGTCGACACCTCAGAACAACTTCCTCGCGTCTCGTAACTCACGTGTCTTGCTACCCATGGGCGGCTTCAAGGGGTCGTAGCAACACCGTATGAGTGAGGTGTTGGTGATGGCGTCGAGAGTGGTCATGAAGGATCGCGAGAACCTGTTCTGGGATCGGGTTCGCGAGGGCATGTCGGCGGCGGCCGCATGTGAATCTATGGGAGTGAATCGCAAACAGGGATACCGGTGGATCAAGGCCGCCGGCGGACGAATACCCGTCCCGGCCGTGGCGTCGTCAGGGCACTACTTGGGCCAGGAAGAGCGTCTGCGCATCGCGGATCTGCGGCTGGGCGGCGCCGGCGTTCGCGCGATCGCACGGGATCTGGGGCGCTCCGCGTCGACCATCAGCCGGGAGCTGCGCCGCAACTCCCACCCGACGACGCGCAGCTACCGGCCCTATGCCGCGCAGAAACGCTGCGTGATCCGAGCGGGCCGGCCCAAGCCGAGCAAGCTCGACGACCGGCTGCTCGCTGCTGTCGTCGAGGAGCGGTTGCGGAAGAACTGGAGCCCGCAGCAGATCAGCGACGACCTCGCGGTCGTGTTCGCCGACCAGGCCGAGCTGCAGGTCTCGCACGAGTCGATCTATCAAAGCCTCTACGTTCAGAGCCGCGGTTACGTCGGAGTGCGCCTGCACCGGCACCTGCGACGGGGCCGATCCGCCCGGAAACCACGGGGCACACAGCTGAACGCGCCGGGCAAGATCCGCGACAAGGTGATGCTGAGCGAACGGCCCAAAGAGGCCAACGACCGGAAGGTCGCCGGTCATTGGGAGGGCGATCTGATCGTCGGATCCGCCTCCGGATCGGCAATCGCGACTCTCGTTGAACGCACGAGCCGGTTCGTCGTCTTGGTGCATCTGCCCAATGGCCACAGCTCCGGCGCACTCCACGACGGACTCATCAATGCACTGGACGGTCTGCCGGTACTGCTGCGGCGCTCATTGACGTGGGATCAGGGAACCGAGCTGGCCCGGCAGGTGGACATCACCACAGCCACCGGCGTCCCGATCTACTTCTGTGATCCCGGTTCACCCTGGCAGCGTGGCTCGAACGAGAACACCAACGGCTTACTGCGCCAGTACTTCCCGAAAGGAACCGATCTGAACGCCCACAGCGCTCAACGCCTCCTCGAAGTCGCCACTGAACTCAACCATCGGCCCCGCAAAACCCTCAAACGGAGCACCCCGGCCGACCTGCTCAGCGAGCTAGTCTCGAGGAAGGAATTAGCCCCTGTTGCTTCCACCGTTTGAAACCGCCCATGGGTTTCGAGACGGCGGAGGAGCGCCCGGCAGGGATCGCTCGATGAAGAGAACGCTGACGACTAGCGTGTGACCATGAGTGAGTATCGGCGCCCCGCGATCCCAGTAGGGATCTATCGCGACGAGCAGGGCATCCCTATCGATTACGGCAATCGTTGGGGAGGGCAGTCCCCACCCGAAGACGCTTATTCGCGTCTAACTCATCTCGAGCGCTTCGCGCCACTTCACGACGTCGCCCTCGCACTCGTCGAGTGGTTGCGGAGCACTTTCGACGTTGACGTCGAGAAATCATTGAACGCCGCTGCCGACCTTTTTCTCCAGCCGCGAGATGTTGTTCAAGTAGTAAGGATCGTGCCACGGGAGCATGCAGCGGCCCCGCTCACCTTTGTCCTCTCGCGGTTTCCAGGTGTATTTCTCCACGCGGGTTCCCTACACGATTTCCATTTCCCCGCGTGCGGCTGCGACGCATGTGACGACAACGTCACGGAACTGATAGATCAGCTCGAATGGACCGTGCGTACCGTGGTGTCCGGGGGCTACTCAGAGAGCTTCGCGCCAGTGTCGGGCGATTGGATCGCATATCGGCTCGATGATTTGGGCGGTGGGATGCAAGCCGGGCGCACAAGCACCCAGGAGCTCCCCAACGAGCGGGTGGTGGCTGCGCGAACTGCGATACCGGCTTCGGGCCAGTGGAACTCCTGGCCATTACGCCCCCAACGCGATGCCAACGCCGTCCCCTGACGCGCGAACCCAACGCATCGACGAAGGTAGCTCTGGCGAAACCCTTGGGATGTGGGGTCACCCCGCGGCCCTCGGAACTCACCGACCAATGTGTGATTAGTCTCGTAACCAAGGTGCCTCATAACCCATGCGATCGAAAATGGTTCCAGCCCTGACCGCGACACCGAGCGATCAAAGAGCACCGCGCTACACCACCACCAGGGCTTGACCTTACAGGGCGGAAATCGCGAACGAATTTCCCGATGTAGTGCAAAATTAGCTCGTGCCACGTCACTTTCGAATTTTCGCAGCGTCACCCTCAGATGTCGCTGCAGAACGACTAGCGGTATTTGAAGTCATTAGTAGGCTTCCTTATGATCCCCTTCTTCGCGGCCAGATCACGCTCGAGCTCGTGTCTTGGGATGGGCCGTTCGCAGCGATTCCGCTCTTGGCTTCGATGGACCCCCAAGCGGCAATAACCGCAGGGCTCCCGAAACCTAGCGAATGTGATTTTGTGGTGGTGATCATAGGAAGACGGCTTGGGACACATCTAGGCACGGAATATGCCAAAGATGACGGTCGCCTGGTTACCGGTACCGAGTGGGAATATGAGGACGCCCTCGAAGGTAATCATGCAAATGGAACACCGGAAGTGCTTGTTTATCGTCGCTCAGGCTCGTTCAACGTTGATGTGAGTGACACTGCGCAGGTCCGCATCGTCAAGAAACAGTTCAAGCTGGTCCAAAATTTCTTCGTTCGGATGCGCTCCGAGAAACAGGGCTACAACGATTACAGCGACCCTGAGGATTTCGCTACGCAACTGACAGGCCACCTGAAGGAATTGATCAAAAGAGCGAACGTTGCGCCGCCGTCACCTGAGGAGTTGATAAAGAGCGCGCTTCGAAACGAACTGCCGCTTGATGGGATCAACTTCGAGGACATTGAAGCATTCTCTTTTGATATAACTTCAGAGCCGAATCTGCGGGGTCAAGTTGCTGATCGAATAACCGCTGCGGTCAACAACAACACAATGACTGTCAGAGCAGACCGTCTTGTTTCCATGGCGAGAAAGCTCATGAAGGATCAGACAAGAACCGTGGCAAAAGCTGGCGTAAGACTCGCGCTTGCGCTGATCAACCGAGACGACCTCGACGTGGGTGCACTTTCTGAGGCTGCGGTCCATGAGCACAAGGAAGTGAAAGCACTTGTAATAGCGTCACTGGAGCCCTTCAGCGGAAAGCCCGTGTTAGAAGTGCTCAGTCACATCGGCAGTGAACTCTCGTACTGGAAGCCCGTACAGGCCATGACTGTTCTTGTTGAGCGAGAGAGCATCAGGCTCAATGCCGCGGAGAGGGAAGTATCAATCAGAGTGTTAGATTCGCTGCTCAGTAATCCCGAGCAGTCCACCACTCAACGCCGTCTGATGGAGGCCGCCAGGGAACGCATTTCTACCAGATAGAGACTAATCGACCGATTGCCGCAATCGCGTTCGAGACCATCATGAATACGCCAGCCCCGACGGCTGCATGACTAAAAACAGACACCTCACCATGCAGCAGATCCGTTGGGCCGTGCGGGATGGCGGCACTGCCCAGGTCGGTTCGAGTTCCTCCCACAGTTTTCGTTTTCCAGTACGCCTACGGTGGCGCAAGATTTTACGAATGGACGCGATTAACCGGCGTCGAGAGCCCGCAAACGACCTACCCATGAGACGCCTCGTAACCCATGGGTTACAAGACGCTGACTACCGTTCTGAGCTAGCGACGGCAACCAGGTCGATGCGCCAAATAGTGATCAAAGAATGCCGCCACAAAGCACCCAAAGTCACACCGGAATGACGCGGCCAATCCGCGTCCGATAGACCCGTCCGAAATAGGTTCCGGTGAACGGGCGGCGGTTTCAAGCGGTGGAAGCAACAGGGGCTAATTCCTTCCTCGAGACTAGCTCGCTGAGCAGGTCGGCCGGGGTGTTGCGTTTGAGGGTTTTGCGGGGTCGTTCGTTGAGTTCGGTGGCGACTTCGCACCGCCGGCTGCTCGCTAGAGTTGGCCGATGACCAACGTGCGATACCCGCGTGCTCTCTCACCTGGCGATCAGATTTCTGTACCAGCCCCTTCAATGGGGGTTCCAGCGGACCTGCACCCAAGACTCGACCGAGGGGCGCACGACCTCGAAGCACGGGGCTTCACCGTGGTCGTAGGGGAATTCGCTCGGCGTGACGGTCTCGTACCCGCTCCAGCCGCCGAACGGCGATCGGAGTTAAGCGCTGCGTTCGCCGGCCCGGCCCGTGCGATCCTTCCTCCGTGGGGCGGCGAGCTGGCGGTAGAGCTCGTAGAGGAACTTGACTGGTCGGCACTCGCTGCCGACCCCAAATGGTTCGTCGGCTGGTCAGACATTGCCACGCTGCTCATGCCACTCACCATCACAACAGGTGTTGCAACCATCCACGGAGCAAACCTGATGGACGAGCCGTGGGAGTTGCCAAAGGAATTCCGACGGTGGACCGAAGTGGCGTCCATGTCAGTGGGGACGTCCTTCACACAGTCCTCGGCGCCGCGACGGAGGTCACGGCCGTGGGGCGCTTGGGCGGATGAGCCGCTCACCCGCGATGCAGCCTACGAAGCGATAACTACCTGGCGAACGCTGGGCAACGACCGAACCACGCGAATGCGTGGTCGCCTCATCGGCGGGTGTCTGGAAACTGTCCCTCTGCTCGCAGGCTCACCTTTCGGTGACGTTTCTGGCTTTGCAGAGCGCCATGCCCCCGAGGGCGTAATCGTTTACCTTGAAGTGGCGGGTGCAGAAGCTTCGACCGTGCTGCGCATGCTCTGGTCGTTGCGTTTAGCCGGGTGGTTCACATACGCCAAAGGAGTTCTAATTGGACGCACGACCGCCCCTGCAGTTGACGGTCTCACTCAACGCGACGCGGTAGAGAGAGCGCTAGGGGATCTGGGCATTCCCGTCATCGTAGATTTTGACATTGGCCATCAGCCGCCGCAGATGCCCCTTGTCAACGGTGCCCTTGCGGAGATCGAGCTGATCGAAGGACGCGGCCGAATCACCCAGCACCTCGTGCCATAGCCCGCTGTCGCCGTCACTGGGAGTCACACTCCAATGTGTCTTGCAACCGTTGTGACTCACATCCCATGGGCGGTTTCAAGCGGTGGAAGCAACAGGGGCTAATTCCTTCCTCGAGACTAGCTCGCTGAGCAGGTCGGCCGGAGTGTTGCGTTTGAGGGTTTTGCGGGGTCGTTCGTTGAGTTCGGTGGCGACTTCGAGGAGGTGTTGAGCGCTGTGTGCGTTCAGATCGGTTCCTTTCGGGAAGTACTGGCGCAGTAAGCCGTTGGTGTTCTCGTTCGAGCCACGCTGCCAGGGTGAACCGGGATCACAGAAGTAGATCGGGACGCCGGTGGCTGTGGTGATGTCCACCTGCCGGGCCAGCTCGGTTCCCTGATCCCACGTCAACGAGCGCCGCAGCAGCACGGGTAGGCCGTCTAGGGCGTCGATGAGGCCGTCGTGGAGTGGGGGCCCGATGATCGCCGGGTTTCACGCCCACGTGTGAACGGTCGACGGCTTGTGGAAGGCAACCGATGGGCACCTTCCTGAGCACGTTTCTCGTAGATTCCGCGGAACTTCCGGAGCTACCCGATCGTGTTCGTTCGGCCGGGCCGGTGCCGCTTTCGTCGCCATCGCCTGTCGGCGATCTTGCCGCAGACAGCATCGTAGCGACCAAGTTCATGGCCTCGCTGCTGCACTTTGTCCGCACGGGAGCGCGGGACCCGAAGGACCCCACTTCGTGCATGGTGAAAACGCTGCTGCGGCCCCTGACCGGCTCACCCGGGTCTGCACCGGTTTCCCCGATCAGTGGAGACGGAGCCACACGCTCCATGGACTGTCGGCGGTCTGTTAGCGTAACCATTGTACCGCTGTGTTCACCATGCTTGAGGGAAAGTCATCTTGGCAATCATCAACGAGCCCTATCCGGGCCGGACGACTTTTCTCCGCCTCCGACCCTCGCCATTCTCGCTGCCGGCGGGGCGCTGGCCCTCAGCGGCTGCAGCGGGGGTCGCGGCGCAGATTCCGAGACCACCGACGCACGACTGCTCGACTATTCCGGAATCGCAGCAATGAACGTCGACATGGGTGAATCCATGAGTGGTTTGCGCTTCGGCAGATCAGTCCACCTGACGGTCACACTCGAACCCGGCTACGTCATCGACGACGCGAATGCCCTGGTGGACTGGCTGATTCGAACCGGCTGGTCGGTCAACCACGACAAAATCAACGGCGGCGTCATGATGACCATTCGGGACGCGGAAGGCGTGCCCGTCGCCAGGGACTACTGGCGGACCGCCATGAACCGGTTCGGGCTGCCTGATTCGGCGACGTCCGAGTTCAAAAAGGCCAACTACGAAAAAAGCGGAATCGTCGGTGCACGCGCACAAGAGCTTGAAAAGCTGATCGGTCCCTGGCCGGCGGATATCCCCGAGTTCACCGACGTCCTGATCGTCACGGGGTGAGTTGATGAGAGCACCGAGAATGCAAAAGCATTTCCGCCCAGTGGCACTCGCCACTCTGGCCGTTGTTGGCGCACTGCTCCTAAGCGGCTGCAGCGGAGGTCGCGGCGCCGACGCCGAAACCACCCAGACACGCCTGCTCACCTACCCCGGCATCGCCGCCTCGCGGGTCGTCGTAGGGGACTCGATGAGCGGCTTCACCGTGAGCCGATACGTTTCCCTCTCGGTCACGCTCAAGCCTGGCTTCGTGGTCGGTGACGCCGACGCGCTCGCTGACTGGCTGTTCCGAACCGCTTGGTCGGTCAACGACAAGAAACTCGACGGGGCACTGGTCAGCGTTCAGGCGGCGAATGGCGATCCGGTCGCGTGGGACTACTGGCCCGCTGCCCTGGAACAATTCGGGCTACCGCAGTCGGACGACCCGGCGGCCAGCCGGTCCGATTACGAGGTGACCGGGATCGTCGACGCCACCGCGGAGGAACTCGAGAGTGTGATCGGGCCCTGGCCGGCGGACATCCCCGAGCCCACCGACGACCTGATCGTGACGGGCTGAGACGATGAGTGCACCGAAAATGCAAAGGCGCTCCGGCTTACGGAACGCTATTTAGGCCTATGAACGTGGCAGCAGGAAAAGAGACGACGAATCCGTCGTCCGCCTGCTCAGGAGCCCTGGCTACCAGGGCGCCACTGTAGTCGCCCCATCCAACGGTCCCCGGCCAGCTAGCCAGGCCATGACTAATTGCCGCTCACGGGAAGTGCCGATCCGGTCGGCCGCGGTGGCGAGCAACACTCACGGTTGCTAACGTTCGTGGACGGATCTCAGTATCGCCACCGCCTTGGGCTTGGTTTTCACCTCCCTGCCTGCGCTGTCGTATGGCGCAGCAAAGAATCATCAAAGCACTCGTACCGCAACCCCCTCGACGCTTCATCCGTTTGACCGTCTCCGCCGCGCCCATCGCCTTATGGGCGCGACGGTCCCCCGTGCCCGGTCAAGGTTCCTCCTACGGACTCATTCTTGAATCGTCTGACCTTGTCCAACCACCGAGCACAGCGTCGAGGATCTTCGCCGTCACGGGGTCGACCAGGTCGGCCGTGACAACGTAGCTGTTTCGAGTGGTCTGCTCGTTCGCATGGCCGAGCAGTCGAGATGCTCTCGTGATACCGGCGGCCCGCTCGATGAGCGTTGCAGCGGTGCGTCGGTAGATATACGTGGTGTACTCCTCGACATCGACTCCCAGTTTGACTAGGTTTACGCGCTCGTCGGCAATGAACGAACAGAGCAAACGCTCGTAATTGCTGACGCTCAGTGTACGGCCGGACTAGGTGGCGAACAGTGACGCCTCGGGGTCAGGTTCGGCGAGGGCCAGTCGGCGGCGAACGGCCGCTGCGGCCATCGATGGGAGAGCGATGCTGCGCCGTTGTCGGGAGCGCTTCGGAGAGTCTTTGCGATGGATCCCTTCCGCCTTCGTGCTGACAATGGTTCCGTTGACGATGAGGGTCGGAGGCAGGGTCGTCATGTACACGTCGCAGCGACGCAGGCCGAGGCATTCTCCGATCCTTATCGAGGTGCCCAACATGATTTCCATGCCGTCGATCAAGATCCGGTAGTTGGGCCGCGGACCATCCTCCCGCGTGATTCTCCACTGCTGCATGAGTTTGCGGATGCTGGCGATTTGCACCGTGGTGAGTGTCGACTCCTTCTTCAGCGTTGTCGGCAAGCGCTGAACGTCGCGCACAGGATTAGCACCCATCGCGTGGTCGCGCACGGCGTAGCCACAGATGAGACTCAACACCGCGCGCGCGTGACGTGCCTTCGAGATCGATTCCTCCTCCAGAATTTCTTGGACAATGCGGTCGCAGCGCCCGACGGTGAGTCGGTCAAGCTGGACTCCCCCGCACCGCGGCAGGATAACCAGTCGCGCTGTCGTCTCATACGATTCATAGGTCGAGTCGGAATTTGTCAAGGTGAATGAGGCCAGCGTGAGTTTAGGCGGCTAGTTTCGGTTCGGCCTCCGCGACTGCGAGTTCGGCGGGTTGGTTGATCCAGGCTGGTCCGGGCAGGGCGAGGATCTTTGGTGTGGCGCTGTTGCTGAAGCGTTCTGGGTTCTGCGCGCGGGCTTTGGCTAGGACCTTGGCGCGTTCGATGGTGCGGCCCGCGGCAAGTCCGTAGTGAACGTCGGCGGGAGTGTTCAAGCCGATGCCGGTGTGGTGGTGGGTGTGGTTGTAGTCCTCGACGAAACGGCTCATGAACAGGCGTGCTTCGCCGAGGGTGCCAAAGCGTTCCGGGAACACCGACGCGAACTTCAACGTCTTGAACCACGCCTCGGAGTACGGGTTGTCGTTGCTGACCCGAGGCCGCGAATGCGACTTCGTGACCTCCAGATCGGAGAGCAAAGCGGCCACGGTCTTCGATGTCATCGACGTGCCCCGGTCCGCGTGAACGACGTGCAGAACGCCGTGGATACCGAAGGTCTCCTTCATCATCTCCAGCGCAAGCTCACCTGATTCTGAGGCGTGAACGTAGGCGCCGACGATGTAGCGGGAGTAAATATCGATCATCACGTAGCAGTCGAAGTAGCGGCCCTTGACGGGCCAGGCGGCGGCGTCCCTTGACGAGCTTGTTCGCGGCCAACACCCGGTAAATCGTGGAGATCGACGCCAAATACACGCCCTGATCCAGCAGTCGGGCATAGATCTGGATCGGCGCCAGATCGACCAACTCGGGCGACGTGACCAACGTCAAGATCTGGGCCCGCTCAGTCGCGCTGAGCTTGTTCACCGGCACCACGACTACGCGTCGAGTCGGGGTTTGCACGAGTGTTCGTGTCGCGGTCGCCCGGGAAACTCCGGTCAGGCGCGCTGCGGTGCGGGTCGGAATGGTCGCGGCGGTGAGGTCGCGGTAGACGGCCATCAGGATTTCGCGTGCGGGGGTTCGTCCCGCGAGCTCTTGGACAACTGCTCCAAGAGCTCGTGTGCTTTTCCCATGATCGTCAGCGCCACTTCCGTGGTCGCTAACCGCTGCTCAGCCTGCGACAGCTGCCGGCGCAGCTTGGCGATCTCGGCTTGCTCTGCGCTCAACCGGCCGATCTTCTCGCCGGGCTGTTTGCCCTCGAGGACTCCCGCGTCGCGCAGCTTTCGCCACTCGGTGATCTGCGAGGAATAGATGCCCTGCTCCCGCAAATACGCGCTGCCCTCGTTGCGGGTGATGGCGTCGCCATACGCGGCCAAATGCTCAAGCTTCTGCGCCGGCGTGTACGACCGGCGGGGCGTGGGACCACCGGACCTGGGGCCGGGACTGCTGTTACTCATGGAACTATCGTCGCGCACGACGATCACGATGGGCTGGACATGATCGGGGACTTCCTGGTTCTCGCCCTACATCAAACGGCGAACTTGCTCTGAGCTGCTGGCCTCACCTAACCCTGACACGTAGGGGTGCCGCTCCGGTCGCGAGCTGGTAGACGTACTGCTGCGGGCGCATGACCCTTTGGCCGTCGCCTTCCTTGGTCCAGAATCGGCCGTAGCCGTCATCGGCTATTGCGCCGGTCCAGATCCAGCAGTCATCGGTGGCGGGGCATTTGACGACGTGGGACCAGAACCGTTCGGGCTCTGTAGCTTTCAGTTCTCCCCGTCATGGCCTGGGTCTAAGCCGTCTCTTTCACTTCATCGAACCAACACACGACGCCATTCGCAGCTTGGGCCTTGCCGACCAGGTCGGCCGTCTCCGAGGCGGAGGCCGCCGCAATTTTGAGAAGAAGCGTTACCTGCTCGCTGGCACCGGCGACCGTAGCGGGAACACCGTAGAGACTGTGTCCGTCTGTGCCATTGCAATGGGTGCCCTCGACTGTATCCCTGTGCCAGGTCGCCAAGTGTGTGTAAACCTGAGCAAGCGACTGCTGTGCGACTTGAAGGACTCCCAGCAGCTCGTACGAATCAGAGGGGCGCGGCACGGTTCGCGTGGCATGTGCAAGCGACCGGGCGACCTCGGCCAGCTCATCCGCAATCTCGATCTGTGAGCCGTCTTCGTTAGCTGACATTGAGTCTCCTGGTCGATAGTTCTAATGGGTGATCTGGTGCACGCGCTGATATGAGACGCCAAGCACTTCGCCGATATCGCGGATCGTGTAGCCGTCCGTCTCTTGGCGGCGCGCGACAGCGCGCCGGAGCCGCCCGCGGAACAGTATTTATCCGGACACAGAGGTATCCGTTCCTCGGGCTAGGCGCTCTGTCTGAGCGTGATACTTGGCATGGCGCTCCGCTGTTTCAATGATGATCGACCAAGGCGAGCCGTCACGCCTCGATAACATCGCCGCGTTTTGCCAGACGTATAGCCACAGGCCGCACATGGCCTCGTCGACCGCGGCCGGGGACTTCAGGTAGTGATTGCAGATCGCAAACGTCGGAACACTCAACTGATCGTAAATCAGGCCGAACGCAGCCTGACTGCCCGAAGCCATACTCAGCATCAGCTTCTGTTGATCGGATACCCCGGTCAATGGCGTCACCACACTATTCCGCTTCGAACGCCCACATTGCACATCACTGCGCTACACAGAGAACCTCCGCTGCTGGAATGCGTCGGCTCACGGCAGCCGAGAAGCAAAAGGTTGTGACCGGTCGATCTACACCCGACGCCGGTTGAGGTGCCAGGCCCGTAGCACGCGCCGCCGGCCCGTTCCGGCCCCACTCTTGCCGTAAAAACCACGCCCTTTAGAGGGACGTGACCCGACTGCAGCTGAATTACCGTCGACATGAACGCTGCAGTATTTCCTCCTGCTGGATACAAAACCGAATTCCCCCAGTTTCCCCTGACGCTGCCGGTATTTACCGACGGTGCACCGATGCGTGCACTGCCCTGCACACAACTCACCGTACTCCTGGGCCCATTGAGAGCCCTTCCGATCGAGACTGACGTCAACATCAACGGCGATCAGCTCGTCGATGTCGACCAGAGCAACAACTGGCATCTCGATTCAGGTATCCCGGCCGACGAACAGACTGGCGAGGCCACCTATGCCAGCGACGACCTCGACCGCAACCATCTCGTCCGTCGCCAGGACCCGGTCTGGGGCGGCGCCGCAAACAACCAGGCAAGCTAGGGCCGACACCTTCGCCTACACGAAAGCCGCCCCGCAATCCGGTCATTCAACCAGTCGAAATCGGCGGCAATCCCCCGCCACTTGAACCCTCCCGGAGGCTCCAGAGGCCCACCATGAATATCGCCAGCCTCACCGGACTCGACCTGGCCGATCTGTCCAATCTGTCCGAAGCGGACGCCTGGGAGCAAGTTGCGAACGCTCAATACTCAAAACGAGGCGGCAAGCTAGGCGCGCCGTGACCGTCGAGAACTGCGCACCGCTGATGGAGCGCAGCCAGGATTTGACAGAGCGTCGCGTCAGGGTGTCAGCTATGGGCAAGCGCGGGTTTGAGTAAGAAGACACTCGCGTGCAGGAGCGCTCATGAAGCTACACAGCCACGTCGTCCTAAGCCACGTCGCCCAATGACCATCATTGCCACTCCGCGCCAGGTTTTTGACCTGGTCGACTCTTTGCTTTCGGACACGTGGCCCGTTCTTGACCAGGACGCCGTTGCTCTCCTCGAGAGGCACTCCTGCGACGTGCTCCTCGCGCATCGGAACCGGGAGCGCGCGGTTCGGGTAGGGCGTTGGCACTGCCCCGAGCTGGACGTGTGGGGTGCGTGGACGGCATGTCCCCCGCACGGGATCGGGCTCAGCGTTTACCTCCTAGATACCACCGCAACGGGCCCAACTATCTCGCCAGGCTACGGCGCCCTCATCAACGAGTTCACCACTCGGCTGGGAGCACCGGAGATCATCGACCGCAATCCCCGCAGCCCGCACACGATGTGGAGTCGAAACCACCTCGCCGTAAGCGTGGACTCATACGCCCAAGAACAACAGTGCCCCCAAATCAAACTATCCATCCAACCAGTTGCAACAGCCCTCCCCCACGAAGTCAACAACGCACCCCACCACCTCGATAACCACCACAGCCACGGCAATTGAAGGCTCGGGATGGATTCGACCCCAGCCAGTGGACATCTACCGGGGTGCCTATTTCCGTGGAAGCCGCTCAGGCCCGGGTACGCCGCCGTTAGCTCTCTTTTACATTGGGGCTGCGGCATCAGCTTTCATCTGGGTGCCCTAGATAGAAGATTCTCTGCAGGCTGGAGTCGTCGGCCGTGGGCTGGCGGCTACAGCTCGGTAGGGTATCGGCCTGCCAGCCGGACAAGCCCAGTGTCCTGTGGGATGTGCACCTCGACGTAGATAACGAAGTCGCAGCCCGACGCATTACTCTCAGTCCATGCCACGACCCGCTCCGGCGTCGCCTTCAAGTCCGCGACAAGAACGTTGCCGACCGACGTGCCGGCCGCAAGGCAAGCAACCCTGGACTTTTAGTTCAGGCGAGGGCGCTCAAGCGAACCTTTCAATCGTTCCATCTATAACGAGAGCCCGTGATGCACGACACCATCAGCGATGTCATGCAGCTTCGAACTGCTGGCGCGCGCGTAGGTGCGGAGCAAGGAGAAGGCTGCATCAATGGACACCCCGTGGCGCTGCGCCAAAACACCTTTAGCTTGCTCGATGAGTATCCTGCTCTTCAGCGCTTGCTGTAATTGACCGTTCACCGTGCCTTGATTGCGGATGGTTTGCTGCTGGACGAGGCTGATCGTCGCCACTTGAGCCAAGGCCAACGCCAACGCTGCGTCCTGGTCGCTGAACGGTTCGCGGGCGGAACTAAAGAGGTCAAGGCTCCCGAAAGTGTGACCGCGCAGGCGCAAGGGGAAAACATGCGCGGCATCGAATCCCTGCGACAGGGCAATCGCAACAAACTGAGGCCACCGTCCGGATTCTTCGGAGAGATCAGAAACCTCTACAGGTTCCCCGGAAGCGAAGCAGTCCAGACATGGGCCTTGATTGTAACCAAGCTGAGCCTCTTCGACCTCGCTCGTACGCTCGTTCGAAGACGCCACAACGTGAAGAACACCACCGCTATCGGCTAAGAGAATTCCGGCGTCTGTCGCCGGCGTGAATTCGGTGCTGGCCTGGACGAGGATGTCCATGGTGTCGACGACGTCGCGGCCCGCACATACTGAGTCAGCGAGGAGCACAAAAACGTCTGCAAGATCAACTTCGCGTTGTGAAGACGCCATGCATCCAGAGAGTATAGTGCGATCACGCCGGCCGTAAAGGGGTTGCGCTCCACAGCCAAAGGCCCTATGTGGATCATCGAACTGTGCTGCTGGTTCAGACTGGCTCATCGAGCTGAGCAGTCCCGTTCGTCAGCCCAGCGATCCACGACTGAACAGCCGCAGTCCCCACCAGCACGCCCCTGTCCTCACCGAGCCCGTTCACGGGCAACCCGTTGAGGGTCCTATCTGACCGGTATCAGAACTCAATCGCTAGACGATCGTGCAACAGCCTTGAGCGATCCAAGAGACGTCGACGGTCCGTGATCTGCAGCGATCATCCCTATCGACGTCACTTCTTTCGGCGTACTTCCCGCGCCTCACCGTTAGAATCCGGTCTTCGGGCTTGCCGGATGTACAGGTCAGGTCTAGCTAACCACTACGTTCACGGATGCTGCCGAAGACCACGGATGCAACTGCACTGACACGGTCCCGCCCCAAGAAGCGGTACGAGAAATGGTCACCTGCCAGTCGATTAACGGTCGTGTTCTGCTAGTCACTTTCGATGACGGCGCAGCACTCAGAGCCAGCGAAGGGGCCTTCACTTCAGGCGGTTCAGAGGACCAACGCTCTGTCACCTACGGGAATCGTTGGCTGGTTGTTGGATCGAACGAGTCCGATGTCACGGATCTTGCCGAGACGCTGGAATAAGGCCGTGACCAAGGAGTAAGTAGTAGGCGATGCCCCTCCCCGGCGGGGCATTCTCCGTCATGCCTGTCCGATAGGGGATCGTTCCGCGGCCACTGCCCCGTGCCTTACGCTGTGGGCCGGCGTGCGCTATTTCAACCCCGATGTTCTGCCGGTGGCAGGCTGAGCGCAGGACGAGCGGGCGCGGTTCTAACAGGACCGTCATGCCTTCCTGGTGATACTTCGCGCTTTCCTTGACCTCTCTTCGGGTGCCGTCCGAGACTAGGGTCGGGCCTTACAACCGAGTGGGGCAGAAAGCAGACACACCGTGACCGATGAGGCCCAAGAACAGTTCAAAAACTCTCCCAGTTGGGATAACCCTCAGGTGCATCAAGCGACCGGCGTTATCGTGGCGCAAACCAGCGCCTCCCCCAACGAGGCGCTAGGCCTCCTGATCGGGTATGCGGAATCGACGGATGCCTCTGTAGATCAAGTAGCGGCCGATATCCTCGCCTACAAGATCACGTTCACTTAAGCCCTCAACCGCCGATCTGCGGCCACCACAGGTAGGTGCTCTCTGCTTTCACCCCAGCGAGGAAGCCTCCGGGCAACTAAGGGCGCTATGCTCTCTCGAGCTCATCGGCCGCTGCCCGAAAAGCCTGAGCGAGGTTTCTGTGCTCGCCTTCCCCGGAAAGCTGAATCGTAAATTCTCTAGCCGAGTCGAACTCTCGGATCTCCTCACCCAACCAAATATTTCCTCCTCCCACGTCGAAACGCACCGAAGAACTCCCTGAGTTCCCATTCAGTGCGGAATTCCGGGTCACAACCACATCCAACTCCGCAAACCCAGGAAAACTGAACTGTGTTGTTCGGGGATAGTCATTACTCATGGAGAAAGCATGGCATCTTCAAACCATGCTCATAGGGCGGACCGCCTAACGGCCGCTCCGCCATGCCCCCGCGTGAGCAACGCCTGCACAGACCTACAGGTCGCCCTATCCGCCCGACAGACAATAGCCGTGCACAATCGTGACGAACGTCAGTCAGCGTTGCGGCTCATCGTCGCTCTCGCCGTCCTCGTCGTGTCGGGGTGGCTCATAATCGTCAGTGGTGCCTTGGGGTACTTCCTTGACGCCGGCTAGCCTCATCCACGAAGGCTCAGAGGAGTGACTGAAACGCCCGATAGGGGATGGGGCACCGGCCACGTTGACAGTGACGGGCGTGGCAGTATCAGGGCATGAGTGACGTGCCCCTTGCCCTTCCCGTTCTCTCCGGTGAGCGTGTCCGACTTCGCGAATGGCGCAAGTCCGACGTCGCTATCGTTCAAGAGGCGTCCCATGATCCCCTCATCCCGGTACTGACTACCGTCCCGGATACGGCAGGTGAACCCGAAGCGTTGGCTTTCATCGAGCGTCAGCACGACCGGCTTCGCGCGCGGGCCGGCTATGTCTTCGCAATCGCGGACCAAGACGACCGCGCGGTTGGGCACATCGGCCTCTTTTTCCGTGCTGGCGCGGGCGCACGTGCCAGCGTAGGTTATTGGATCGGGCCCTCCCAGCGTCGCCTGGGATACGCTGCGGATGCCCTCGCCACCCTGACGGCATGGGCGATTCAACTCGATGAATTCGATCGGGTGGAGCTGTACGTCGAGCCATGGAATGAAGGTTCCTGGCGAGCAGCGGAGCGTGCCGGATACGCACGTGAGGGTCTTCTGCGTGCATGGGAACGAGTAAATGGCCACCCTCGGGACATGTACATATACGCAAGGCTCACTGACCACGCCCGCAGTGCCGCTGATCTGTCGTCTCGATAGCCGATCAACTGGCGGACACTCCCGCAGCCCTCGCCCCGTTACGGACGTTCGCCTGGCGCTGCGCCACGGCGTCCGCCGCACGCACTTTGCGCGATTTGAACTCGCACTCGGACTCCCACGGGCGCTACCTTCTGACCACCGCCGACTTCTCAGTGACGTCTACAAGATCACTCGCGTTCCGTACCTGCTTGTCGCCTGCTCAGATCATCCCGGTCGTGTCGGTTCGCGTCTGTCGGCCTCCTCGTAGTGCTGGCGGCAGGTGGCGTGATTCCAGCACGTTTGAAGGCAGCAAGATATGGTGCGGTTGAGTCCCGGGCTCGGGAACGTAGAGCGTCCACGGTGCGCTGCAGTTCCACTTTCTTGTCGGTAGCTGGCTCGCTGACAGGCTGAATGATCGTGGTAAACATCAATCGCAGCCCTGTGAGATCCTGTTTCTCCATCGCGTCACGGGAGGCCCGATCATTGACCGCGCCCGTCACGTTGCGCCAGTCCATTTCGTAGCCGGCTTCCCGCGCCACCTGGGTCCACATAATGCGTTGGGTGCGCCCGTTGCCCTCGCGGAACGGGTGGAGGTAGTTCACTTGGTCATAGTGGTGGGCGAGTTTGTCGACGAATTTCTCTCGATCCAAGCCGCGCAAATAGTTATCGTCGGCGAGTTCTTGGAATGCGAACATGGCCCCCGTCTGCAGGCGGGATACCGGCATGAAGAATTCCGCGGTTGCGTCGCTGCCCTTCCGTATGTCGACCGTGCGCAGCTGGCCGGCCCAGTCGTAGACGTCCTGGAACAAGCGCTGATGAATCAACTGCAGGTGCCGCAGATCCGCCGTTACTTTCACCGGGCGCTCTACAAGCTCAACCGTGCGCGCAAGTCCGTAATCGGCCTCTGCCGCGTTGAGTACCGATTGAGAGGTAGCGCCGATGCGGTTTCGCAGCAGCCCTGTCGCGGGGTCTATATAAGGATCGGCGAAATCAGCCAACGTTGTGGCGAGTGCCGATACGAGCGATCAGCTCGTCAACATCGATCGACCCGCGCGCGTAATCGTCGGCATCTGCTCGAGTAGCTGCGGTGACCGTCAGCCCCTCCATGGCGGCACTGTGCACGGCATCCTCAACTGCGCGCTCACGTAGAGCATGTGCAACTGTTCTGCCGGTAGTCGACGTGCTCACGAGTACCTCCCTGGTAGCGCGTCAAGTCTACCAAATATGGCCGAGACCCGCTGATTTACTGGTAACCATCACCCTGATCGTCGTCTCGTACCTGTCACAGATCGTCGCCGCGATGACCGACGCCGGACTGACGGGACCTGCGGCGGATAGCGACTCGCCCATCGAAAGGAAGCCGACACCGGACGAATCGGATTCTCGCGCTCAATAGGGGACGTTGACGCACGCCAGCGTCGTAGGTGTGTGTGATGCTCGGCACAACTTGCATCGCCTCCATGGAAGGACTTGGCATGACAGCTCCGAACCTCTTTTTGATCTACGTCTCTGACGTGGAACGCGCAACGGTGTTCTACTCCGAACTTTTTAACATCGAGCCAGTGACGGTGACACCCCGATATGTCCCGTTTCAGGTAGCACCGGGCGTGTTGTTTGCGCTGTGGAGCGGTCGTGGCGAGACCGTGACGAGGCAGACACCGCGCAGTTCGGAATTGGGGCTGATGGTCTCGGTCGACGTTGACGACGTATTTGCGGAATGGAGCGCGAAGGGGGTGACAGTCATCGAGGAGCCCCACGACGACGTCTTCGGGCGGACTTTCGTGGTCACAGACCCGGACGGGAATCTGATACGCGTTTCCCCCGTTGACTGACCGGCTTAAAGGTCCGTTTGGGGATGCCGGTCGGTGGATTGCTGGCGCGTTGATACACGCGCGTAGCCGATCAGTTACGTCACGATGCTCCTGGGTGTCTCATAACTAACAGTTAGTGTCGCAATTTAAGCAGGAGGTTACGCGACGTAGTTATGAGACTCGCCGAGCCCCATAATTCCGCCAGTGTTGATGGGGCCTAAATGACGCTCGTGAGACGTCTCATATCCCTAGGGTTACGAGACAGTAAGACGACGAGCTCGTGCGCATGGCGCCCCGTCATCGGGCTTAATGTCGGGACAGTCAAACGAGTACCGTCACAATTTGGGAGTGTCGGAAGCGCCAGCCTCCGCGCGAGTACCCGTTGGAGGTCCGGCCCACGTGACTTTGAAGTCGTCTCAATGCGATCCTAGAAAATGATCCCCACGTGTGCGGCGATCCATCTGGCGCAGAGCCTGTCAGTGGCTCCGCCTACAGTGATGACATGAAGCTTCTCCTACTTTCCCGATTTCTCGGCGCTGTTCCAGATTTCCTCAGCACATTGAAATCAGACTCTCTCTCGGACATCCGTATCGCTTATATCAATGACGCAGCCAAGCCGCTCGGTGATGCTCCATTTGTTGAGCGGGAACGTCTTCAGCTTCAAAGTTTGGGATACACGCTCGTCCCGCTGACGATCGGAGACGGTACCGCTGCTGATTTTTCTGCCGCACTTGATACCGTCGATGCGGTCTATGTAGCCGGTGGTATGGCTGATTGTCTGATGGCCATTCTGCGCAGCACAGGCACTGACGAAGTCCTGATCGAGCGGGTCCGCGCAGGGCTGCCTTACATCGGAGCCAGCGCCGGCGCTATAATTACAGGGAAAAGCATTGATACAGCGATTGCACTCGACGGCCACACGGACGGAACGTCCTTGGATGATCTCAGCGGTCTCGGACTCGTGGATGCGGTGATTCTGCCTCATGCTGATGGTCAGCTGCCGCCGTACCCGCCGGAGGTAATCGCTGAGGTGGCTCGTCGGCTGGACGGAATGCTCGGACTGACGATGCTGCCGGATGACGCCGCCCTGCTTGTAGAAAACAAGGATGTGCGTATGGTTGCCTCTCCCGCCACTGCGTAGTCCTTTGTCCTATACAGCACCGTTTTCCTGCTGCTCACAGGGATGCTGGAGGGACAATGACCTTAATCAGCCCTGCCACAGTGAGCGTTCCCGTTGTAGGGCGAGAGTGCCCGGCAACGGGAACGGTAAAGAGCGGTTGTTCAGCGTCCGGTTCCGAGCTGTCGCTGGACAGTCCGATACACAGTCAAGCGAGCGACGTTGAACAGCTCGGCAATCTCTGCTGTCGAGTGAGTACCGGCGTTGTGCACCTCCACGAGAAGTTTCTGTTGAGTGTTCGACAGCTTCGGTTGTTTCCCACGGAGTCGCCCTTACGCTTTCGCGACTTGCATGCCTTCGCGCGTTCGGGCACGAATCAGATCGGATTCGAACTCGGCAACCATGGCGAGCACGTTAAACAGGAGTCGTCCGACAGGATCATTGGGGTCGTGGACGGATTTGCTGTGCAGTCTTCCGCTCACACCGCAAGCCTCCCACAGCGACGCACACGCCGGCACCGAGCCGAGCCGGACAGCCGCGGAGCCCTGTGGATCAAAACCACGCCCCGCCCAGCTGACGAGGAAAAAAGTGGATGGCCGTTGCATTGGCCGCGGCTGGGCGTCTCGAAACCCAAGCGTCTCGTATCCCATGGGACACGAGACGCAGGAAGTCGCCTGTTGACGTGACTAGAGCCACGTGACTTGTCGCGCATCTGGACCTGTCTCGCATCCGTAGGGTTACGAGACATTTCACGCCTCGTTTATTGCGCCTCGCGCATCGTCGTCTTAGGTACTCGGTTGCGCGAGTTTCCGTACTCGACTGCAGCCGCTCATCCCGTTCCTCCCGCCCTCTTCCACTCATGGCTAATTAGCAACTGCAACGCTCACTCCGTCCTTGTCACGGAAGGCAGATGTTCGACGGCGGAACGATAGCATGAGCCATCTATTCGATCGGGGGAGCACGATGCAAGACGGCTTCATGACTGACCCCACGCTGTTGGGTTCTCTAGACGGTCAGCAGTATCTCGTACTCCGACCCGCTAGCCACGTCGCCACGTTCTACGCGGCAGAGCAAGCGACGATGCGCAAATCACTTCCGAGTTCGATCACTCACCCGAATACGGGACACGTCACGCTGCGGGGGTTCTATGAGCCAAGCAGGGTGCACGAACTCAAGAGCACCCTGGAGGCATGGGCGAAGCGACAGGAACCGATTGAGGTGCGCGTCGATCGAGTCGACGGCTTCCCTACTCCGTTTCAGGTGCTCATCGCCCGGCTGCAACGGTCTGATTCCCTCATCGATGCCTACTCGAGCCTCACAACCAGGCTGGACGACGCCGACTTCTGCCGCATTGGCGAGCTCCCGCTCGAAGAATGGGTGTTCCACCTCTCACTCATCTACTGCAACAGCCTCAGCGAGGCCGATTGGAGGAAGACACACACCGAGAACCAGCGAAAGGTGGAGGATCACCCACACGAGATACTGACCCAAGCGGAGTTCGTCTGGTACGAGAATGGCGTCGAGCGCGCGGAGGTTCTGCCGTTCGGCGGCCCCGCCCCGCAAACATTCTGAGGAGGGGCCGCCGCACCCTCATCCTTCGAGCAAGGGTCATCGGGCCCTCGTCAAAAACAACGTCTCACGTTGGCTACTTCCCGTCTCAAGTTCCAAGCCGTGCCCGCCCGTCCAACGCGGCCGGGAAGTCTCAGCCGACGCAATCGACAGTTCCGCCTCTTGGGCCACACCTTCAAAGCACCACTGCTACCCGTACGACAAGCCGTTCTCGCTCTGGCTCACGGGGAGGACTGAGCGGCGAGCTTGATGTCCGTCTCCCCGTGAGGAGACCCGGGCACGGCCAGATCTAACCCCACCGCGCACCGTCAGGTGTGTGAGGCGTCTCGCAATCAAGCTGCCTCGTATCCCACGGGATACGAGACACACCAGATCGCTCCTGTGCACGCCATGAGCAGCAGGTGACTTGTCTCGTATCCAGACCAGTCTCGCATCCGTAGGGTTTCGAGACGGATTTTGATGGTTGCGACCGTACGCCTCGACGCTCACAGCTTTTGGCTGTCTCGCGATCGGTCAGCTCACGTCCTACCGTCTAAGCGCCGGTCGCGGCGCGCCATCATCCAGACGCCGTAGAACCCGGCAAAGACCAGGAGTGCGAACAGGGAGCTCATTCCCACAGATGCCCAAAAAGGGTAGAGCGCGCTTGCGAATGGGTTGTCCTCGGTCTCGCAGAAGATCTGTGTGGGGAAGGTTGACCGGTTGATGTGTGTGAGGTGACCGGCTGTGAGCCCAATGCACTGCGAGTAGACATCTTCAGAACTCGGAAATGTCAAGATGTACGGCCAGAGGGCAACTGCGACAAAACCCCCTCCGGTAAGCGCTGCGCCCACCCGTACAGCGTCGGGTCCATCGAGGACACGCCTGCGCCTCTTGATTTCGTGGTCAGTCACTCGTGCATCCTAGTCGCGGCCTTCACGATCGGAGCGTGGGTGAGACGTCGCATATCCCTAGGGATACGAGACACTGCACGGTGTGAATGGCGCCGGCTTGCATGTGCCACCCGGTGTATAGGATCAAGGCCACAATGAATCTTTCGTCCGTATCCCGCAAGCGTTTAGCCCAGAGGAGCGTAGATGCCCGAACACCCGGGAAACGACCAAGACGCAGCCAAGCTTTCATCCTTGGAGAAGGCCCAACGCATAGTTCAATCGTTAACAGGCGCTCTCTCCATAGTGCTCCTGTATACGATGACGTTTCCGATTCCTATGGCCGTCAACTGTGTCGTCCTCGTAGGTCTGGTCTGGGCGAGCCTTGTCCTAGATCGTCGCATTAGGGTACGTGGAGGCAAGGGCGGCAATTACGTCTGATCGGTGTGGTTGGTCTCGCAATCAAGGTGCCTCATATCCCATCGGTTGCGAGACGTAGGTGCGGCCGCATATGCCGCCGACGACGGAACAAGGGAGTGCCCAGCCGTGCGTGGCGAGAACCCAGATCGTGAGCAACTAGGCGTTCGTCTATCAGGCGGGCGCGTCCTTTCATCTCGGGCGACCGTTCAGAGACACTGTGACGAGCTGTCCCCGAGACCGAGGATACGAAAATGGTCCTACGTGTGTTTCGACACGGCGGCCCTGCTCGTTCAGGTCTCGCTGCACCGAGAATGATGCCTCGCTTACCTAGTGGTTCGAGGAGTCCTTCGTTTGGTATTCGATCTCGCGCAGGATCGCCCCTTCGTACTCTCCCGAGCGAACATGAAAGTGACTTCGGGGATGAAAGGGGCGAGCACCCAGCCAACGAACTCCTGCGTGACTGTCCGCCTCAAGAATTGCCGTCTCGGCGGAGCCAATCTCTTGGACGTCTCAATTTCCCACCCAACACCCTTTCACACGACGGTGGAAGGTGACATCGTCAGAGCTACGGACCAAATGTGTCCGCAGCTTGAGTTCCCGCAAACCGCACAAAAGGCGACTGGGACCCGACCGGGTTGAAGGTCGTCGGTGGACCACCTGTCACCCCGCAGTGCCTTAAGGAACGCCACACGATGCTCGACTGAAAGGTCCATCTGAAGGGGCGCGCACATCATGTCGAGCGTGTCAGGTGGCGCTGCGCCGTCATCTAAGTTCAGCGACACCAGGAGCCGATCAAGTAGCACACCGTTTATGGCGATTTGACTCGCCGGCACGGTGGTTGCCCTCCTCCGCGACAAGGCCTCCACTGTTGTGTGGACAAAGCTCAAGGAGTCCTCGCCAGTCATACCGTACACACTATGCCCCCTCCGAATGAGCCCGGGGACGGCCACCACACACCACACACCCCAGAGCGCAGGTTCCGGATCCTCAACCGGAGTAGCAGCCTGACAGACGGACGTCATGGAAGGGTCGGGTGTCTCCTAACCCAACTGCCTCACAAGCCATGGGATACGAGACGTCGGGAGATCGCCTTTTCAGGCGACGCGCGGCGGGGGACGTGTCTCGTATCCGGACATGCCTCGCATCCTTAGGGTTTCAAGACAGCAGGCGTCGAGGAGTGTCCGAGAGTTGCGACGGTTCGCGGACGGTCCGTTGATGGATTCAAACCATGCAACTGACTTCATTGCCGCCGAATCAGCGAAAGGAGCTGTGCATGCAGGGCTTGCAGACTAGCGGGTCGGCTGACGAACGCCCAGTAGCTCTTGACAAAGAGGCTGTTCGCGCAAAGGATCAGCGGCAGAATACCCGTTCATTTTTTCACTCCGAGTATGTTTTCGAAACTACCTCCTAGTAAGGGATTTTGATGAATAAGAAAGCAGCACTTTTGTTTGTGCCAGCGTTGGCTTTGGGCGTGGCCGTATTGACGAGTGGCCCCGCCGTTGCGGCCACAGGCGACGCGTCCTACCAGGGAACGCTCGATTCGATTAACGGAAGTAATGGCAGCGGTACGATTTCCATCCAGGTTTCCGGTGACCAAGCAACGGTTACCGAGACCGTCAGCGGACTGGCCGAGACCTTCGACGGTAAGCCGTATCCGCACGTGCAGCACATCCACATCGGAGCGCAGGGGGTATGCCCTACCACGGCAGCTGACACCGACGGAGATGGTGTGATCAGCACGACCGAAGGTCAACCGTCCTACGGAGAGATTGGTACGACGTTGTCCACCAGCGGTGACACGAGTCCGGCGGCCGGAACTGATCTGACGGTTGCCGGGATGGGTGCAAGCTTCACTTACAACCGCACCTTCACGTTGGATGCTGCCACCGCGGCTTCACTAGAGGCAGGCACGGCAGTCGTGGTGGTCCACGGTCTCGACCCGGCCACGTTGTCTCAAGCAGCACAGGACGCGCCAAGCGATTTGGTTCCGAGTCTGCCCCTGGCGGCTACGTCACCGGCTTTGTGCGGCGCCCTGAGTGCGTCGCAATCGAATATGCCTAATGGTGGCGTGGAAACCGGCGGTGGCAGCACTTCAAGCGGTGCTGACATTGGCCTTCTCGCCCTCGGTGCCGGGTTCCTGACCGCGGCAGGTGGCGCGCTTGTGGTTCGTCGACGTCTCGCCGCACGCGGCTGAGATCGGTTCGATCCCCGGTGACTATTCCGGCTGAAAAGCGTCGTCGCGGTAGCCGTCTGGCTACCGCGGCGGCGGTTCTGTGCGTCGCCGTCGGCTGCACGGCGACCGGTTTCGCCCTATGGGGCAACCCCCCTCCTCCACGACCACCAGCCTCGGCTGCCGTGGCGCCCCCCGCTCAGAAGCCCGTCTCCGTTACGCCCTCACCGGAGCCCATCCCCGTGCCACCGGCTCCGCAGGTTGACCCGGTTGTTGGCCCGATCATGACCGCCTCCGAGCCCACCCAGATCAACATCCCCGCAATTGACGTGGACTCTGTCCTGATGCAATTGGGACTGAATCCGGACGGCACGGTGCAGACGCCGTCGTTGGACGAAGCTTCTCCTGCCGGCTGGTACACCGGTTCGCCCACCCCCGGCACGATCGGACCCTCGATCATCTTGGGTCACGTCGACTCCAGAGTGCAGGGGCGCGCGGTGTTCTACCGACTCGGCGATATGCGTCCCGGCGATGAGATTTTGGTTACACGAGCCGATGCAACAGTGGCTGTATTCGTGGTCGATGGAGTGGAAGAATATCCGAAGGATAGCTTTCCGCAGTTCGCCGTTTACGGCAACACCGACCACGCGGGACTACGGCTGATCACCTGCGGTGGCGAGTTCAACGAAACCACTCGTACGTACCCAGACAACGTAGTTGTCTACGCCAGCTTGGTGTCCGACCATGCGGCGTAGCAGAACGAAGACGCGTATCGATAGAAGCGACTGGCTGCTGCTTGCGATCGTGGTGGCCTCCACAGCTTTGCTAGCTGGCTGCGCCGCTACCTCCTCCGGTGCCGAGAACGCAATGGCACCCGGAATGTCAATGCCAGGCACCTCGGCCTCCCCGATTCCGCAGTCGAGCTCGGCAGGCAGCGCGGCGGCAGTGCCGTCCGCAGCATCACAGATGATTTGTGGCACCGAAACACGCGACAACATCACACGTGCGCTGGCCCTCGCCGAACCGCCACACTCCGTCGACAGCTGGATCAATCGTCAATACACCTGCATTTACCATCTGACTGATGGAGAATTCGTGATCTCGGTGCAGGAATCCTCGGACGCAGCGTCTGCCCGTAGCTACTTCGACACGATGCAAGGAAACCTTGCCTCAGTCCAACCCATTGAAGGACTCGCGAATCTCGGATTCCCCGCGTACGAAACCGCAGACGGCGTGGTCGTCTTCCTCAAAGACAACATGACATTACAAGTTGACGCCAGAAAGCTGACGGATATGATCGGGCCGCATGGCATAACCCGCACCGCATTCTCCTATGAAATAGCTACTACCATCCTCGCCTGCTGGACCGAACACTAATCCGGCCGCGTTGCATCAGCCCCGCGCGATGTGGCCGCGGCCAATGGCACCACTACGGTGTCCAGCGCACGCAGCGGGTTCGCCCCGTTCGACTTTCATCCTCGTCGTCCATAGGGATGTGACTCTTAACCCTTGTGCCTCATATCCCATGGGTTGCGCGACGCCGAATACACCTCGTTTAGGGGATGGCGACGTCGATACTCGAGTTACGCAGTCGAGTCGTTAGTCGATATGAAGGCTACGGGCCTCACGCATCGGCAAGTTCAGCATCCGTCTAATGGTGACAGCCAATTGGGGCACATCCACGGCGCTCGTGGTGTCCACCTGCAGTGTCGGAAAATCTGAAATCGGATGCGCCACCCTCACCATGCGTTCCCATTCATCAAGCGAGCCATGTCGGTGTGAACTCTGTGCCGGGTGCGTTCTATATATCGAGATCGTGCAAGCTCCCGAGGCACCTCGCACCACAGTTCGATTCCCTGCTCAACCTGAGACGCTCGCAAGCCACGCTTGAAAAACTCTTCATCCCTACCGGTCGCCCAGAATGATTCGACAAGTGTTGGGCCATCGATCATCCCGACCATTGACCACATTGCATCCGCAGCTAGGGCCCCAATTCGTTGTGTAGGCATGTCTACTGTGACGAGGTCTGCAAGTGCCTCTTTTATTGCGTCCCTGGAAATGACCGAGAAACCTAGTTCCGGGCCCAGGGCCTTCGCAAGTGTCGATTTGCCGGCCCCCGGAATACCGTTCACAAAACACCGCGACTTGGCCCATACGACCAGACTATCGACGCTAATCGCTGTCCAAGCCGTCACGCGATGTCTCATAATCCCGGCTGCACCGTATCCCATGCGTTACGAGACGGCGGCTCTCATCACTAATCGAACGAAGCAATCCAAGAACGCATCGTGAGAGCTCTCGGCGTGTTTGCTTGATCCCAGATTCCGAGGCCATCATCCGGATGAAATAATCCGATTATGGATTCCACACTGGCGGACGTGCCGGCTCGGCTCAGGCCAACACTTCGAACGCTGCTGACAAGTAGTGCCGATGACGAACGCATCCGATCAGTCTGGCTAGAAGGCTCGCTTGGCACGGGGAATAGCAGATGACTGGAGCGATCTAGATCTCCACCTGGCAGTGCTGGACCCGGAGAGCTTCGCCGCCACTGGCTGGCTGGAGTCCCAAATGCACCTGGTGCTCTCGGACGCTATCCCCGGGTGTGACGGGAGCCTTCATCTGCCTCACTTCCGACTGGATTCATATCGACCTGAATGTTCACTCCTCGCAAAGTGAATTCCCGCTCGGGTGCAACGCGCCGCGTTCTCCTGACCGCGACAACCAGGTCCAGAGCGCGGAACTCGCACCGAGCAGCCCCGGTCAGCCGTTCTTTCCCGCACAGGACGTCCAGATCTTCCTGTATTTCCTCGGCCAGTCTGTCGCGTCGGTTTGGCGGGGCGATCTCATCGCCCAATCGCAGGCCACCTCGATGCTCCGCGACCGCCTCCTAATCAACTTGCTGCTCGCCGAGAACGGGATTAGAAGCGACATGATCAGTAAGCGAATTGGCGGCCATCTGAGCGTCGACAAATGCACTGCCTGACGTCCATTCCGGCCTTTGGGCTCAGCGAGCTCAGCCTCAGAAATGCGCAACAGTGCATTGCAAGCGCATATCTAGGCAGGGCCCGCAAGCTGTCCGAGACGTGCGAAGCACCATGGCCGACAGAGCTTGAACAAGCCACCAAAGAGCTTTTGAATCGCGAACTACAAATGACTTGGTGACCCCAGGTCCCCGCCTCTGACGAAACTCAAACAGTGTTCGGACGCGATTGGGTATCTTCTCGCGGGCAACCCGGCGCCTCGGCGCCCAGCTCGGTTACGTCCCA